>JBDRIY010000096.1:0-43079 GCA_043815445.1 Candidatus Omnitrophota bacterium | reverse complement strand
GATTATCCGGTCAACAGGCCGTGTCATAATGTAGTTGCCTGATTTATCAGGCACAATATGGCTGCCCAATAAATTGGGCAACTACAATACATTGTGTATGATTGCGCAGCATAAACAATCGCGACACAGTCTGCAAGCCGGATAATGACAGAAGGTAGAGGTAATAAGGAGGGCCAATGATTAAAAATATACTTTTAGCTCTTATTCCCGTTTTTGTGGCTGTTGATGCTTTAGGCGTTTTACCGATATTTGTTTCTTTGACTCAGGAGGTAAAAAAGAAGGAAAAACCAGCGCTTATTATCCAATCGGTAATAACCGCGCTTTGCGTGGCTGTAGGTTTTATCTTTTTAGGTAAAGCAGTTTTTCGTCTTTTGGGTATTACAGTGGGAGATTTTATGATTGCCGGAGGAACAGTTCTTTTTTGCATAGCATTGATGGATATTTTAAATTCGGGAAAGCGCCGGAGAGTGCCGACAAAAGAGCTTGGAGCAGTTCCCATAGGAACTCCTCTTATTGTAGGCCCGGCGGTTCTTACAACATCTTTAATTATTATTGGAGAATATGGGCTTGCGGCAACATTAATTTCTATTTTTATTAATGTTATTTTAGCCGGTATTATTTTTTCTTTTTCGCATATTTTAACTAAAACTCTGGGAGACGCAGGCTCAAAAGCCTTATCTAAAGTTATGGCATTATTGCTTGCGGCTATAGCGGTAATGATGGTAAGAAAAGGTGTTATTCAGCTCTTAGTTTAAGAAAAAAATGGAACAGTTGGAGCATGATTTTTGTTTATAGGGTTTAGAAAAAAGGAGGTTTAGTATGGCAGTAGAGAATATAGGCGAGAGATATGTATGCAATATATGCGGTAATGAAGTTACTGTGACAAAACCTGGCGGTGGAGAACTTGTTTGCTGCGGGCAGCCTATGGAAAAAATAGAAGATTAAACTAAGCCTATAATTTTAATAAGAAGAATGATTTGCTATGGATCGAAGATTGATATTAGGTTTTTGATAATCCGCGCATTTCCTTTCTTATCGGAGAACAAGCAAGCCGTGCAATTTGTTTTTCAGCCAGAGGGCTGATCCGCCTTTGGCGGAAAATCAAAGTAGTCGAGTATAATCTTTTTAGCTAACCTAATTAGTAAAATTATACTTGAAGATTATACTAGGAGTTATTATGGAAAAAAAAGTGTATCAATTGGATTCTGCTGAACCAACAGTTAATTTATCAAATAATCTTAATCCTGACACAGATAGAGGTACTGTTCTACAGGCAGCCAGAGATTTTAAAAATTCTTGGCGTGATCTTGCTCAAGCTTTACAAATTGTATGGAAAAAGAAACTTTATTTAAATTGGGGCTATGAAGATTTTGACCGCTATACCGCTGAAGAAGTCCATGTTCGTAAGCATACAGCGATGAAGCTTATACGTTCGCATATGTTTCTTGAGAAAGAGGCCTTAGGCATAGAACAGGGTGATGATGAAGCTAACTCGCCGGAAATTTCTCCGACTCTTGAAATAGCTAATGCCTTACAAAGGGCTAAAAAATCTTTAAGTAACGATGATTACGAAAAAGTTAAAAAAGAATTGCTTGATGAAGGAAAAGAAGTTAAAGAGGTAAAAAAGGGCCTTAAGGCGCTGATAATGAAACAGCGTAAAGAAGTTGATCCGGAACAAGAACGGACTCAAAGAAATAAGGTTACTATCGCGCGTTTTTTAGCGTTATTAAAAGATTTTAAATCGGAGATTCAAATTCTCAAATTCTTACCGGGTGATATAGCCGAGGATATTAATACTCTTGCTTCTAAGATAGAAAAATATTCTTCTCAACAAGTAATAGAAATAACTTAAAATGGAAAGCAATCAAGATATATTTGATATTGCTGTTCTTGGCGCGGGGGCGGCAGGCGCTATGGCCGCGATACGCGCGGCAGGGCTTAGTAAAAGAACAGTTTTAATTGAACGGAATAATGTTATTGGTAAAAAAATTATGCTTACTGGAAATGGAAGGTGTAATATTACTAATACTGCCGGTATTGAAAAGTTTATCGAGGCTTTTGAAAATCAGGGACGTTTTTTAAGAACGGCGTTTTGGGCTTTTTCTAACCATGATTTAATAAAATTTTTTGAAGCTAACGGCATTGCGATGAAAGTAGAAGAGCAAGGACGGGTTTTTCCCGCTGTTGGAGGGGCTAATTCTATTGTAAAAGTTTTAGGACGATGTTTAGCTAAAAATAAAGTAACACTTTTACGCGGGACGCGCTTGATAGATATAAAAAAAGTAAATGGTTTTTTTCAGTTGAGTATGGCGGATAAAACAAAGATTAAGGCGCAAAAAGTAATACTTGCTACAGGAGGAGCTTCTTATAAAAACACGGGCTCATCAGGCGATGGTTTTTGTTGGGCGAAAAAATTAGGCCACAGCGTTACTCCTTTAAAGCCGGCGTTAGTGCCTTTGAAAGTCAAAGAAACTTGGATAAAACATTTACAAGGGCTTTGCTTAAGCCAATCCTGTATTAGTTTTTTCTCTGGGAAAAAAATAGTTTCCGATAAGGGGGGGATTATTTTTACTCATTTTGGCCTTTCCGGCCCGTTAATATTGGATTTAAGCGCCAGGATTGTTTCAGCTTTTAATGAACGCGGAGAAATACCGCTTTTTATTGATTTAGAGCCGGATTCTAACCCTGAACAAATAAAAAATAAGTTATTAAAAGAGTTTAACGCCGCGGAAAAGTCACAGCTAAAAACTATAATGAAAAAGATTTTACAACAAAGATTAGTTCCTGTATTTTTAAGCATAGCAGGAGTAGCAGCTGATAAAATAGTTAGTCAGATTAGCCGGCAAGAGCGTCATAAAATTATAAGTTCATTAAAAGCTTTGCCTTTAACAATTATTGGTTCCTTACCAATCGAAGAAGCAATGGTTACTAATGGAGGAGTTTCTCTAAAAGAAATTAATCCCCGGACTATGGAGTCAAAAATCATAGCAGGATTATATTTTGCCGGAGAAATCATAGATACCTGCGCCAAAAGCGGAGGGTATAATCTGCAGCAAGCTTTTTCAACCGGATACTTAGCCGGACAAAGCGCGGCTCAGGATTATTAAGAACAGAATTAATTTATTATGAGAAAAATAAAATTTATTTTTACAGTATTAATTATTAGTGTATCATTAGTTTTTTTCTATAAATTTTTTAAGGCGCGATTTTATGAAAATAAAGTTCTGGAACAAGTTATTCAGCGTTTAGAGGCGGACTCGCGCGCGGCAGAGGTATTAGTTACAAATACGCGCTATGATCAAGAAGAAAATAAGCTAAAGACTACTATAAAATTTCTAGAATATGATATAGAGGGTAGGCCTCTTGAGCCGAGATATTTTACTTTCTCCGGTAATATAATACAATTTCAGTCATTGGTTATTAGATTTGATGATATTGACATTAAGACAGCAGATCAACTGCGCGGAAAAAGCGCTTATCTTTTTTGGAAAGTATTTATGCTTGAGGGAAAAAATACGCAGGAATATGAGATAACACGGCCGAACCAGGTGCCTGAAGGATATAAGATAGAAGCTGGTAAAAGCGAATTTGAGAAAAAATTGTGGAAACAATTCTGGCATTATGCTTTAAACAATGAAGAAGCGAAAAAGTCAGGAATAAAAAACGCTCAAATAGAAGCTCCGGGGACAATGTTTATTCCCGGTATGCTCTATACTATTAAAATAGAGCATGATGGAGGCCTAAGAATAGATTCTTTTCCGCTTCCTTCTATTTTAAAAGGTGAAAAAATACCAAAATGAAATTAGCGGCTTATGCTTAGAATAATTTTAGCTTCAAAATCAAAGGCGAGGGTAAAACCGTTGAAATTCAGGAGATATTTTGCGGTAACGCCGTGGACTATTTCAGAAATTCTCTTTTTTGTCACGCTATTAACCTGCAACCGTGAAAATATTTTTGGAGACATAAACAATAACCTAACGGAATAATAAATATTGTAAGGGCGGCAGATCTGCCGCCCTTACAACATAAAAATAATAATCATCGGTCAAAAATGACATTATCCAAAATCATCCACGGTGTAAAATCAACCATTACTATACAAATCAACAAAATCAATAAATTAGAACAACCTATCTGGCAACGCGATTACCGCGATCATATCATCCGTAATGACAAATCATTAAATAAAATCCGTAAATATATAATTGATAACCCGTCAAATTGGCAATCTGATATTGAAAATCCCAATAGAATTGGTAATATAAAATCAAATGAAATTCGGGTATAATCAAGCAATACAGCGGACGCTAACGCGCCGCTGATTTTCTCATTGTGACAATAAAAAAATAAATTAATTGACACAAAATGGTAATTATTTTATAATTATGGTATAATTATCATAGATATACAATTCACTTGGGATGAAAACAAAAATAAGGTCAATCTAAAAAAACATAAAGTTTCATTTGAAGAAGCTAAGGCTGTATTTTTAGATGACAACGCTCAAATGATTTATGATCCTGATTATTCTAAAAATGAAGATAGATTTGTACTGTTAGGAATGAGTATGCGTTTAAGAATTCTCGTAGTATGTCACTGTTACAGAGAAAATGATAAAATTATCAGAATTATATCGGCACGAAAAGCGGCAAAGAAGGAGAAAAAACAATATTATGCGAAAAGAATATAATTTTTCAAAATCCTTAAAGAATCCTTATGCTAAGCGATTAAAAAAACAAATCAGTATTCGGATTGAACGTGAAACAATCGACTATTTTAAAGTTTTAGCTGGAAAAACAGGAATTCCCTATCAAAACTTAATAAACTTATACCTCAGAGATTGCGCTCTATCACATAAAAAACCTGAATTCAAATGGTCATAACCAATTCAGCGGACGCAATTCGCGCTCTGCGCGGCTTCTGCTGCTGATTTTATCGTTATAGAAAAATAAAATGCAAAAATTATTAACCAGAAAACAAATACGGTTAAAAAAATACGATTATTCGTTAAATGGTTATTATTTTATTAACCTATGTTCAAATAATAGAAAAAACATATTCGGCAAAATCATAAATAATGAAAATCCCTTAGGGGCCAACGGCTGTCGGCCTAATACCTGTTATCCAGATAATAATACCGTAAAAATAAAATTGAATAAATTCAATCCTATTAATTGAAAAGAGGATATTGATAGTTTGATTAATCTATAAAAAATTATTATGATTCCTAGAAAAATTGAAGAACTTAATCAAGAGATTGATGCCTGCCGTAAGTGTTCGTTAGTTAATAGCCGGTTACATACAGTTCCCGGAGAAGGCAGTTTTAAGGCTCGGGTTATGTTTGTTGGTGAAGCTCCTGGCGCGAACGAAGATGCGCAAGGCCGTCCCTTTTGCGGCAAGGCAGGTAAAATACTTGAGGAGCTTTTAGGAATTGCCGGATTAAGCCGCGAAGAAGTTTTTATTGGTAATATCCTAAAATGCCGTCCGCCGAACAATCGCAATCCTAAAGATAATGAAATAGAAATTTGCACCCCTTACCTTGACCGGCAGATTGAACTTATAAAACCGGCTATTCTCTGTTGCTTAGGTAATTTTTCCTCTGGTTATATTATGAAAAAGTTGGGATTAGGAATGAAAGTTCAAGGAATAATGAAAATTCATGGCAATATTTTTATTGCCAATGTTTCTTACGGAAAGGTACTTATTATGCCTATGCTGCATCCAGCTGTAGTAACTTATGATATGAGTAAAAAATCAATACTGGCTAAAGATTTTGAGCAGTTAAAGAATATTCCTAAATAATATGGCGCTAATTAAGCGCTGGTTTAATAGTGAAAGGAGTTAGATTGTACCTTCTGATAGAGGCAGAAGATAACAGGGAGGAGCGCGGCTTATGCCTAAAATAATTTTAGCTTCAAAATCTAAGGCTAGAATAAAACTATTAAAGCAAATTGGGCTTAAGTTTCGGGTAGAGGTTTCAGGAATTAAAGAAAGCCGTTCTTTAAAAATAAAACGCGAGGATTTAGTTATTGCTAATGCTTTAAGCAAAGCGCGGGATATAGCTGATAAATTTAAGTCGGGAATAGTTATTGGAGCTGACACTATAGTTTTAGCCGGAAAAAAAGTTATTGGAAAGCCAAAAGATAACAAAAGCGCCTTTAAGATTTTAAAACTGCTGTCTAAAAAACCGCAATGGGTTTATACTGGATTAGCAGTTATTGATATTAATAAAAATAAAGTATGGACAGCTTATGATAAAACTAAAATTTATATGCAAAGTTTAAGCGATGAGCAGATTAAAAGTTATTTTAAGAAAGTTTCTCCTTTGGATAAAGCCGGAGCGTTTGACATACAAGGCCCGGGAAGTATTTTTATTGACCGCGTTGAAGGCTGCTTTTACAATGTAGTAGGGCTGCCGCTTTCTAAATTAGCTAAATTACTAAAAAAAGCGGGAGTGGATATTTTATAGGTATTTTATTGGAAGCTTAGCCCGCGGATAAAGATGGTTATGCGCTAATAAATTTTGGGAGGTAGCTAAATATGTCAAAACTCATTAAAAGAATATCAAGAACAGCCGGCCTTGTTCCCGGAACTCTTATTCATATCGGCGAACAAAATACAGATAAGGTGAAAATTACTATTATTGATTATGATGGAGAACATTTTCAGGAAAAGGAAGCCAAAAATATTGAAGAATGTTTTCCCTTTAAAAAAACACCGGCTATTACCTGGATAAACATTGATGGAATTCATGATGTTGAAATAATCGATAAAATAGGAAGGCATTTTGATTTACATACTCTTGCTTTAGAAGATATTCTTAATACCGGACAACGGCCTAAGTATGAGGATTTTGATGATTATTTGTTTATTGTATTAAAAATGATTATGTTTGATCAAGATAGAAACGATATATCCTCAGAACAGGTAAGCATCCTTTTTGGTGAAAACTTTATTATTTCTTTTCAAGAAAAGCAAGGCGATGTTTTTGAACAAATTCGTGATAGGCTGAGAAATGCTAAAGGCAGAATTAGAAAGATGGGCGCTGATTATCTTGCCTATGCTTTGATAGATGCTGTTGTTGACGGCTATTATTTAATTTTGGAAAAAATAGGAGATAGGATCGAAGAAATGGAGGGGGAATTAATAACTAATCCGGCGCCTCAGACATTACAAGTAATTTATAATTTAAAGAGAGATATAATTTTCTTAAGAAAGTCTGTATGGCCTCTGAGGGAAGTGGTAAATAGTTTAGAACGCGGAGAATCTAAATTAATTAAAAAATCTACTCATATTTTTTTACGCGATGTATACGATCATACTATTCAGGTAATTGATACTATTGAGACATTTAGAGATATGGTCTCAGGGATGCTTGATATCTATCTTTCCAGTGTAAGCAATAAAATGAACGAAGTGATGAAAGTACTTACCATAATTGCCACAATATTCATTCCTATTACTTTTATCGCGGGAATATATGGTATGAATTTTAATCCTAATGTTTCTTTTTTAAATATGCCGGAGTTAAATTGGAAATTCGGCTATATGTTTGCCTTGGGGATAATGTTGACTATAGCGCTATCTATGATAGCTTATTTTAAGCGCAAAAAATGGTTTTAGAGGTTGAAAATAAGAGAATAGAAATTTTGGATTGAATGTTTTCGCGATATGAGTTACAATCTACTCTCGCGTTGCTAATTCGAGGTATGCCTTTTCTCCTGGGGAATTTTATGTTATAATCAAAATTATGAAAAAACTATATTTTTTATTATTGGCGGGAATTTTTAGCATTTGCGCGGGTTGTTCTTCAGGGCCGGAAGAAGTCTTGATTGATAGTTTTGAGGGTGAAATTAGCCCTAAAACCGTTGATTTTGGTTCCAGCGAAGGTTCTTCCCTTAAGGTAGAGGGAGATAAAGAAGTAAAAATTTGCGGCGAACAGTCTATGAAGCTGGAGTATTATTTGAAGCCGGGCGGATATATGTGGGTGGCCCGAGGTTACAATCTAGATGTCCAAGGCGCAGGCAGCTGGATTGTTATTCCTGAAGATATTTATTGGAAAAAATATAAGGCTATAAGCTTATATATGTATAGTAATGCTTCAGGAGGCGTTATTGCTTTTGACCTAAAAGACGGTAAGGGTGAACTTTGGAGATTCTTGTTGGATAACGATTTCCAAGGTTGGAAAGAAATTATTTGTCCTTTCAAAGAGTTTTTTCCTAGAGAAGACTGGCAGCCGGAAAGCGCTGTCAGAAACGAAATTCTAGATTTTCCTGTTATGAGTTTTCAGTTTGAGCCTCGTCTTCCGGGAAAAGGAACCTGTCATTTTGACTGCCTAAAAGCCATAAAATAGCCTTAAAGCCGCAAAACAGTCTTGTGTCCGAATGGAGTATCTCAACTGTTTTTCAACTTTAAGGTGGAGTTGTGTGCGAATGAGAGCGCTAGATTTATCAAAAATTTCAGAAGAAGAGTTACTTAGTTTAAGGATTTGTGATTTACCTTTAGATATTGAAAATAGCTGGCTGGCTAATTGCCTAAAAGAACTATATCAAGAGCTTGAGGCCAAAGAAGTTCAATTTAAACCGCCTTGTTATTTAGCTGATGAGTGGCTTACTCCTGATAAAGAGCCGGTTGTAGGAGTGCCGTTTTTTTTAGCTCACCCCGCGCTTATAAAATTAGAAAGAAAGATGATGCTTGATGTTGAAGGAGGAACTCATTCCTGGTGCATGAAGCTGCTTCGTCATGAAACCGGCCACGCTTTAAATTATGCTTACAAACTATACCGGCGTAAAAAATGGCAGAAAACTTTCGGCCAATTTTCTAAAGAATACAATGATACTTATCGCTGGAGGCCCTATAGCCGAAGTTTTGTCCGGCATTTAGAAGATTATTATGCCCAGTATCATCCTGATGAAGATTTTGCTGAAACTTTCGCGGTTTGGCTTACTCCCGGCTTGAATTGGCAAGAACAATATAAGGGATGGAAGGCTTTAGCTAAACTTAATTATGTAAACGAACTAATGAGCGAAGTAAAAGATAAAGAACCGCGGATTCAGAAAGGTACAAAATATTGGCAGGCATCCAGCACCCGCGCTACCCTTAAAAACTTTTATAAAAAAAAGAGGCACTTTTATGCTGAAGATTTTCCTGATTTTCATGACGCTAATTTAAAAAGGATATTCATATCTAAAGATACAGATACGCAAAAAGATAAAGTGCTTTGGGCTGGAAATATTATTAGAAAGCATAAGCGTAATATTTTGAATAATACAGCAAAATGGACCGGAGAAAAAAAATATATCATTAATAATCTTTTGAATACGATAATCCAAAGATCAAAACAACTTCATCTTAAGGCTCAGGAGCCTGAATCTTTAGCTGCGCAGGAAGTCTCTATTTATGTTACAGCCTTAGTTATGAATTATTTGCATACGGGAAAATTTAGAAAAAAAGATGTCCTGTAGGAATTGAGACGGGCATAACGAAGGTTGTGCCAGGAGGAAATATGAAAGTTCTTTTAATCTTTGACAGCCCTTATGCTAAACCAAGAGGTTATGGCTACAAAGAGGAGTTCGAAAGCCTTGATTGGGGAACTGAAAGTGATGTTTATAAGGCGCTTTTAACCTTAGGCCATGATACAAAATTATTAGGTTTACACAAAGATATAGGTATTCTTTTAGAAGAAGTTAAGGAAAGTAAACCTGACGTTGTGTTTAATCTTGCCGACGTATTTAATCAAAAATCTAACCTTGATAAAAATGTTGCCGCTGTTTTGGAGATGCTGGAATTGCCTTATACCGGGGCGTCTCCAGCCGGTTTGCTTATTTGCGGAGATAAAGCCTTAAGCAAGAAAATATTAAATTTTCATAAAATAAGAGTGCCTTATTTTTATACTTTTCGTAAAGGCTGTAAAGTTTGGCTATCCAAGCGCTTCAAGCTTCCTCTTATCGTAAAACCGCTCTGCGAAGAAGCTTCTCGCGGTATATCACAAGCTTCGGTTGTTGATAACAGCGAAGCTCTGGCAGAAAGGGTCAGATTTATACACGAGAGTATGCAAGCTGACGCTATAGTTGAAGAATATATCGAAGGTAGGGAGCTTTACGTAAGTGTATTAGGCAATAAAAATCTTAAAGTTTTACCTTTTCGGGAGATGAGGTTTGGTGAATTAGGCGAGGATGAACTTAGGGTGGCTACTTATAAAGCTAAGTGGGATTATGATTATAGAGAAAAAAAAGGAATTAAAAATGTTTTCGCTTCAAAGCTGCCTAATGGTTTAGCTGATAAGATTAATGATACCTGTAAGCGCGCTTATCGAGCTTTAGATATGAATTGCTATGCCCGCTTTGATATAAGAATAAGCGCGGATTCAAAAATTTATATTTTAGAAGCTAATGCTAATCCCTGCTTAGATCAATATGATGAGGTTGGCCAGTCAGCGGAAAAAGCGGAAATCTCTTATGAAAAATTAATTCAAAAGATAATAACTCTTGCCCTAAAGAAAGAAAAATAATAAATATTGATTAATCTAATTTCTAATTGCTTTAATTAGCCTAATAATGTTTAAAAGCATTTTTTTATTTTTAAGTTTTTTTTGCCTTGCCGGAAATATATTTTCTCAAGATATTAAACAAGCTGATTTTGCCGGAAGCTGGTATCCGGCAGGCCCTGATATTCTTAGTCAAGATGTTAAGAATTATCTAAAAGAAGCAGGGCTCTCTCCCTTAAAAGAAAAAGTAATAGCCATTATCAGCCCTCATGCCGGTATAGCCTATTCCGGCCGGACCGCAGCCTATAGTTTTTCCGCGGTTAAAGATAAAAAAGTAGATACAATTGTTATTATAGGGTTTAGTCACAAAAAACAATATGACGGTATAGCAGTTTTTGATAGCCAGGGCTTTGAAACTCCCTTAGGTATTCTTTATGCGGATAAAGAACTGGCTAAAAATATTCTCTCTATTGATAAAAAATTTTTTCTAAATCCTGAAGCTTTTGAGCGGGAAAATTCAATTGAGCTTATTTTGCCTTTCGTGCAAGTGAATTTTGAAAGCCCGAAAATTCTTCTTTTAGCTATGGGCCGGCAAAGTTTTGAAAATTGCCGGATACTAGGCGATGCTGTTTATGAAGTTTTAAAAGAAAGGAATAATTTTTTGATTATCGCCAGCACGGATATGAGCCATTACTTGCTTAGCCCTGAAACTGAAAAGATGGATTCTTTTAGTGCTAAGCTAATAAGAGAAATGCGGCCGGAGCTATTGTTTTCTGAATGTTCCGGTAAAAATTATATGTGCGGCTTGGGAGCGGTAGTGTCAACAATGATTGCGGCAAAAAAGTTAGGCGCCGACGAAGTTAAAATACTAAAAAGGTCAGCTTCTTCTGATAACCCTGAAGAAAAGGCTGTGGGTTATCTAAGCGCCGCTTTTATAAACCCCGTTAGAGGCAATTCGCTTCGGGCGGATGCCGCGAAGCGGGCCTCTAACGGGGTAAAAAAAGGTAAGGAGGTAGAAGTTATGAAAGAGCTTTTAAATAAACAGCAAAAACAAGAGCTTTTTAAGTTAGCCCGAGATACAGTTACTCTTTACGTCAGCAAAAAGAAGATTTTGGAGGCCAAGACTGATGATTCTACATTAAAAGAAGTTATGGGGGTGTTTGTTACTTTACATAAACAGGGGCGGCTTCGGGGTTGTATCGGTAATATTATCGGTAGAGAACCTCTTTATCAGGGCGTCCGAGATATGGCTGTTGCCGCGGCTTCTCAAGACCCGCGTTTTGCTCCGGTAGTTGAAGGAGAATTAAAAGATATTGATATAGAAATATCAGCTCTTTCGCCTCTTAAGAAAATTACTAACCCTGATGAGATAATTGCCGGCACTCACGGAGTCTTGGTAAAGGATAGCTTTAGAAGCGGAGTTTACCTTCCTCAGGTAGCAACTGAAACCGGCTGGAGCAGAGAAGAGTTTATGAACAGCCTTTGCGCTCAGAAAGCCGGAATGGAGCCGGATGCCTGGAAAAAAGGCGAATGTGAGATTTATATTTTTACGGCAGAAGTTTTTGGAGAGTAATTTTTGACTATGTAGGGACAGGCCTCCGTGCCTGTTCGTGTTATATTGAAATATAACCAATAAGTATTCTTGCGCCCAAAACTATAAGGATTAGTCCGCAGATAATTCTGATTAGCAGTTTTATCTTTTTATTTTGAGAGAAAAAATTGGCTAATTTTGCCGAAAGTATTACCAGAATAAGCAAGGGAGATAAAACTGTCCCTATTCCGAATACAAGAGAAAAAATTATTGCTTCATAAGGAATTCGAGAAATAATTACAATATAGTTTAATATTCCTAAAAGCGGAGCGCAGGGCGCAAGCCCGATAAGCAGGCCCAAAATTCCCACATTTTTAACATTGCCTTTATTTACCCATCCGCATATTTTTCCTAAGCCTTTTTCTCTGTAAAAAATAGTTGATATTCCAATTAAAATTATAAAAACTCCGAGCAAGAGGAATATAGAATCCAAGTATCGCGCGAGAAAAGGTATATTAAGAAGTTTTACGCCTACCGCGGCCAGAATTCCCATAATAGTGTAGCCCAATAGTTTAAACGCTGAAAATGTCAGGTAGGATATGAGAGATTTTTTTGTATTTTGTTTATTAGAAGCTATATAGCTGATTAGCACGGGAGCGCAGAGCCATAGACAAGGGCCTGAGCCTAAAATCAATCCGGCAGTTAATAAATAATATAGATTTTCCTTCATTTTTGCTATAAAATACTATAAAGCTAAGACAACAGAGTGTCTATAATTATTTTTTATTTATTTTTTACGAGTATCGAATATCTAGTATCGAGTATGTTAATCTTTTTATTCTTAGGCCTGATTAGCGCGGTTTTTCAGCTTACTCTTTTCAGGGAGTTTGTTTTTTCTATCGCTAAAAACGAACTTTATTTTATAGCCGCCGTAGGGATTTGGCTCGCGGGATGTTCATTAGGGAGCTTAACCGGGATAAAAAAAAGGGTTTTTCCCGTAAAATTTTTACCAACGGTTTTTTCCTTAATTTTTTGTTTTGCCGCGGGCAGTATTCATCTATCTAAGCCGTTTTTAGGAATAGGTTATCATGAAACAGTAAGCTTAAGCTTTGTATTCGCGGCGGCCTTTATCCTTATTGGCGCGCCCGCTTTTTTAATTGGATATTCTTTCTGCGCTTTTAGCAAAGAGTACTTGCGAAGCCGTCCTCACCATCGCAGAACTTACGCTAATTTTTTTGCTTGGGAAACAGCGGGGCTTTGCGCCGGAGGGCTTATCTTTACTTTTTATCTTTCAAGTTACTCAAATCCTTTTATCTTTGTTTTTTTGCCTTTGTTGTTTTTTCTTGTGTTTCCTTTTAATAAAATTAAAAAAGCTTTTTCGATTATAACTATAGTTTGTTTAGGGTTATTTTTTGTTTTAAGCTATGAGGCGGCATTAAAAAAAGAATTTCAAGGCGCAGGTATTTTAATGAATAAGGGTACGCGTTACGGCCCGGCTATTTTAACTAAAAAATCAGGAGTTAGCTCATTGTACGTCAACGGTTCTCTATCCGCGGCCAGTGAAGATAAAGCTTGGGATGAGGAATTTATCCATACTGCTTTTTCCGCGGCTAAGCCAAAATCGGATGTTCTTTTTATGGGCCCTTATTTTTCAAAAAAAATAGATGAAATATTAAAGTATGAGGTAAATAGCATTGACTGCCCGGATTTGAACCCTATTTTTGCCGGAGACAATAAAAAAGTAAACCTAATTATTACTGATCCCCGTGTTTTCATTAAGAATACCCGGAAAAAGTATGATTATATAGTTATGAGCGTTCCTGCTCCTTCAAATTTGGCGCTTAATCGTTATTTTTCTTATGAATTTTTTAAGCTTGTTAAGAACCGCCTTAAAAAAGAGGGGATTTTTTGCTTTTATATTCCTTCCAAGAGAGATATTCTTGGGTCGGCAATATTAAAGTTTAACTCCTGTATTTTAAATACTTTAGATAAAGTATTTAAGCATCGAATTCTTATCCCTTCGGATTCAATGATTGTTATTGCCCGTAGTGTAAAGCCTTTTAGCGTTGATAAACTGCGGGATAACTTTTTATCGTGGGGAGTAAAAACCGAGTTTTTCACAAAATACCGCTTAGAAGATAGTTTTAGCCCCGGCCGCAGGCTATATGTAGAAAATATGATTGATAGGAACGTAAAGATAAATAGGGATTTTATTCCCAGAGGGTTTCTTTATTTTTCTTTGTTTGAGCAGGCTAAGTTTTATCCCGATTTTTTTGTTAATATTGAAAAAGTTAAATATTTCGCAATAGGATTTTTTTTAACTGCAGCTTTTTTAGCGGGATTTTTAAGCTTATTTAAAAAAGATAAAGCCCCTTTGCTTAACGCTTCCGCGGCCGGATTTTTATCTATAGGCTTAACTACGGTAATTTTTATTCTTTTTCAAGTTTATTCAGGCGCGCTTTTTTGGAAAATGGGAGTTCTAACTGCCGCCTTTATGATGGGGTTGAGCGCGGGAGCGTTTTTAATTAATTCAATTGCCGGAAAGTTTTCTTTTAGCGAGAATAAGTTTAAATTTTTCTTTTTGGTTTGGTTAAGTTTTATTCTTATTATATTGGCCGGATTGAAGTTTTCACCCGGGATTTTTTACGCTGAGTTTGTTTTTTATATTTGTTCATTTCTATGCGGAATATTTACCGGAGCGGTGTACCCGCTGCTTGCTAAAGTTCTTTTAAAGAATAAAACTGTCTCGCAAAATATAACCCCTTTGATTTACGCGGCTGATTTGTTAGGCGCGTTTATAGGTACTTTTGTATTTTCTATTGTTTTTATACCGTTTTTAGGGGTGGTTCTAAGCTTGTATATGCTCGCGGGGCTGGCGTTAATTTTCTGCCTAAGAGGTTTTATTCCCAGATTCCGGGGATGAGCGATCCGCAGGCAGGGCATTTGTTTTCTTTTAGTCTGTTTTCTATGATTGAGTAGCCTTGGCGTTGGATAAGCAGTTCTTTGCATATGGGGCAGATTGTATTTTCTCCGATTTGCTGGGGGACGTTGCCAATGTAGATAAATTTTAAACCTTGTTCTTCAGCTATTGTTTTAGCTCTGAGTAAAGTGGAGACGGGGGTTGGCGAGAGGTTAATTAATTTATACATTGGGTAAAACCTTGAAAAGTGAATCGGAGTGTTTTCACCTAAGTTTTCTTTTACCCATTGGCAGAGATGAGTTATTTCTTCATCGCTGTCATTTCCGCCGGGAATAAGAAGAGTAGTTATTTCAATCCACACCCCTTCTTCTTTTAATATTTTCAAAGTATTAAGAACACTTTTTAAATCTCCGGAGCAAAAAGCGGAATAATACTTTTCGCTAAAACCTTTTAAATCAATATTTACCGCTTTGATGTATCTAACTAATTGGCGCAGAGGTTTTTCATTAATATATCCGGCTGAATGCATAACGCAATCTATATCTTCTTTTTTTGCCAGCTTGGCAATGCCCAACATATATTCGTAAAATACTGTAGGCTCAGTGTAGGTAAAAGCGATGGTTTTTGAATTGGTTTGCTTTGTCATACTGATTATTTCTTCGGGAGGGATAAATTTTGCTTTAACTTTTTCTGAGTCTAATTGTGAAATTTCCCAGTTTTGGCAGAATTTACATCGTAGATTGCATCCGGCAGCAGCTATTGAAAAAGATTTTGTTCCCAGATAAACATGAGCAAAAGGTTTTTTTTCAATGGGGTCAACATGCAGGGCAACCGGCCGGCCGTAGTTTAAGGAGTAAAGTTTTCCTTTTATATTTTTTCGGGCTCGGCAAAAACCTTTTTGCCCGTTTCTTAAAATGCATTTTCGGGGGCACAACAGGCATTGAACAGTTTCGTCTAATCTTTCCCAGTAAAGAGCTTGTTTTAGGTTAGAAAAAGATTCATTTTCAGAAAAAGCATGGAAGGAGTAAATAACTAGAAATAATATAATAGGGAATGTCAATCTGATAGGAATTTTCATAATAACTATATTGTATGATTATCAAATATATTTATCAAGGGGAAAATGTTTTATTGAATAAAGGCTAGATTAGTGGTAATATTTTAAAATAAAGAAAGACATTCTATTGGATGTCTGACTTCAGCTATAATTTTTTAAAATTATAGCTGAATATTATTGTAAAGGAGGTGAGGGGTGAGAAGACTTATTGTATTTTTGGGAGTTTTTAGTTTAGTTTTTCTTGGAGCATCTACAGTTAAAGCTCAGGAGAATCCTGACGCGATTAAGGCTAAAATAAGACAGCACAGGGAAGCTCTAAAATCTTTAGAAGCTCAATTACATCAGGTAATGGGAGAAGTTTCTCAGCAAAGTGAAAATCAAGGGGGCTATGGAGATAGTTATGAAGGTGATTCCGGAAATAGTTATTTGGAAGGAGCGGCTCCTGAAAGCTCTAGTGTGCAGGAAACGCCTTCAGAGGGACAAACACTACCACAGCATCATAAGCCGGGTATGAGAAGGCCGGAGCTTGAAGGAGGCAACCCTCCCGGGCCAAAAGGCGGGCCAGGAGCTGGCCAACAAGGTTTCAAAAAAGGCAACCCTCCCGGGCCAAAAGGCGGGCCAGGAGCTGGCCAACAAGGTTTCAAAAAAGGCAACCCTCCCGGGCCAAAAGGCGGGCCAGGCAAAAGTAGCGGAGGAGTTAATGGCCGCTCAGGCGGCGCTAATCAAGACGGCGGGAAAAGAAAGTGATTGAAAAGCCTCTGTTGTTAAAAATTTACGAAGCAGCCAGTATGCAGCGCTGGAATGATCAGATACGCGCCGTAGAATTTACTGAATTAGATAAGCAAGCGCATAAGATGGTAATTGCTTATGTGCTGGGAAAATGTGAACAAGACTCAAAGACAGCCGGCCTTGATTGGATAGAAATAATTGAGGCCGGCATTTTTGAGTTTCTTCAGCGTATTATCCTCACTGATTTAAAGCCTCCTCTTTTTCATAAAATTAAAGAAGATAGAGAAAAATATATTCAGCTGAATGAATGGGTTTATAACCGGATAGAGCCGGTTATTTCTTTTTTAGGTGAAGATTTTTGCCGGCGTTTTAAAAATTATCTTACTAAGACCGAAAAAAGCATAAACCGGCGTATCATAAGCGCGGCTCATTTTTACACTACTAAGTGGGAGTTTGATATAATTGAACGCTTTAATCCCAAGGGGCATTTAATTAAAGAAATTAGAAAAGACTTAAAGTTCAAACAATCAAGATACTATGATTTAAAAAGTATGCAGAGAGTTAAGCGCTCTAAAGAACTTAAAGATTTTATAGACATCTGCGGACAGCTTCGTTTTCAAGTACGTTGGAGCCATTTATACCGCATTCCTAAAACCTCAGTCTTAGGGCATATGTTAATTGTGGCGATGTTTTCGTACTTGTTTTCTTTAACAATTAAGATTGATAATCAGAGGCGTGTAAATAATTATTGGACAGGGTTATTCCATGATTTGCCCGAAGTCCTTACTAGGGATATTATTAATCCGGTAAAACGCTCGGTTGAGGGCATTGATGAGTTGATTAAAGAGTATGAACGCCGTCAAATGAAGAAAAAAATCTATAAGATTTTTCCTCAGGAGTGGCATGGGGAAATGAAGATGTTTACTGAGAATGAGTTTAGTGAAATAAAGAACCAGCAAGGAGAAATACAAAGAGATGGTAAAATGATGAAAGCTTTAGACGAATTATCAGCGTTTATTGAAGCCTATATATCTTTGGAAAACGGTATACAAAGTCAAGATTTTAAAGACACTAAATATTCTTTAAGGGCAAAGTATAAATCTCAAATTATTAACGGAATAGATTTTGGCCGAATATATGAAGATTTTAATTAAGAGGGACGATAGCGGAAGAAGCAGATACTTTGCGGTTGATTCTATTTATAGGGAATAATTTTATTTTCTTGTTTTTGATAGTTGTTTAGTTTTAGGAGCTATTTTTTCCTTTACCCCCATATAAGAAAGGAGTAGAATAAGCTATTATGATAAGAATTGCTTTGGCTCAGATTAATCCTACGGTAGGAGATTTAAAGAATAACTGCGAAAAAATTATCTCTTACATAAAAGAAGCTAAGAAAAAGGGCGTAGAACTGGTTGTTTTTCCTGAGCTATCTCTGACCGGATGCCCGCCGGAAGATCTTTTGCTTAAGAATAATTTTATCAGTAAAAACAAGTATTATTTAAATGTTATTAAAAAGGCTTGCGTAGATATAACCGCTTTAGTAGGTTTTGTTGACGAAAAACAAGGTAATATTTATAATTCTTGCGCGATAATACAGGATAGGAAGGTTCAAGATATATACCATGAAATGGTTTTACCCGCTAACGGGGTTTTTGATGAAAAAAGATATTTTTCTACCGGTGATGTTCTTCCTTTATACATCTTTAAAAATTATAAGTTTGCTTTAAGCATTTGTGAGGATATTCGCCAAAAAAGTTTTGTGGAGCTTTTAAAGGACAACAAGGTTGATTTTGTTATTAATCTTTCTGCCTCCCCTTTTCATTTAGATAAAGTTTTAAAAAGAGAGAAAACGTTGTCTTACGCGGCTAAATATACGAATAGCTTTGTCTTTTACTGCAACTTAATAGGCGGGCAGGATGAAGTTGTGTTTGACGGAACAAGCAAAGTTTTTTCTCCTCAAGGCTGCCTTATTGCTCACGCTAAAAGGTTTAGCCAGGACCTGCTTATTTTTAATCTTAATAAAAATAAAAAATATTTTCCTAAAAAAATTAGTGATAAAGAAGAAGAGGAAGCTTTTTCAGCTTTACGCTTAGGGCTTAGCGACTATTTTAGAAAGAATAAGTTTAAAAAGGCTGTTGTGGGGGTAAGCGGAGGGATTGACTCAGCGGTTGTCATTGCTTTAGCTCAAATAGTATTAGGCAAAGATAATGTCTACGCTCTTATTATGCCTTCACGTTATACATCCACGGCAACGTTTGAAGACGCTAAACGTATATGCGGTAATTTAGGCCTTAGGTATCATATTGTAAATATAAACGAGGCTATAGATATTTATATTGATAATTTAAAGCCTCATTTTAAAGGACAAAAGCCTGATAAAACCGAAGAAAACCTTCAAGCTCGAATTAGAGGAAACTTTTTAATGGCTTTTTCCAATAAATTCGGTTACATTGTGCTTAATACCGGAAATAAAAGCGAAACTTCCTGCGGATACTGCACTCTTTATGGGGATATGGTAGGCGGGTTTGGAATTTTGAGCGATGTTCCTAAAAGGCTGGTTTATAAGCTTGCTTATTATATGAATAAGATTTTAGGTAAAAACGCTATTCCGCTTTCAATAATAAAAAGGCCTCCTTCAGCTGAGCTTAAGCCTAATCAAAAAGATTCCGACAGCCTTCCGCCTTATGGTTTGCTTGATCCGATTCTTAAGTTATACGTAGAGGATAATCTTTCATTAGACGAGATAGCTAAGAAAGGCTATAAAAGAAGCTTAGTAAAAAAAATAATTAAAATGGTTGATGCTAACGAATACAAGCGGCGTCAAGCTCCCATAGGAATAAAGATTACCCCTAAAGCTTTTGGTAAAGACAGGCGCATGCCGGTTACCAACAGATTTTTTCAGTAAACAGCAATGTCGGTAGTTTTTATAGGTATTGGTTCTAATTTAGGCGATAGATTAGAAAATATTAATAAAGCTCTGGATTATTTAAAAGAAAATAAAAATATATCTCTTGAGAAAATTTCTTCATTTATTGAAACTGAGCCGGTTAACGCCCCAGGGCCTAAATATTTAAACGGGGCTATAAAAATAACTACTAATTTACCGCCGAAAAACTTACTAGTTGTTTTACAGAATATTGAAAAAGAATTAGGCCGTTCTCGGCCCTACAAAAACGCTCCCAGGACAATTGATTTAGATATTCTTTTATACGATAATGAGATTATAGACGAGCCTGAGCTGGAAATTCCTCATCCAAAGATGTTGGGGCGAGAATTTGTAATGAAACCTCTCTTAGAGATTCATCCTTTTTTTAAACAATGATTGTTACCGGAAATATTAAAAAAGTCAGGGAGATGTCCAATGCGCCAATAGGGAAAAGCAGAGCAGTGGGCTTTGTGCCTACTATGGGAGCTTTACATCAGGGGCATTTATCTTTAGTCAAAAGGGCCAAGAAAGAGTGTGATTTTGTTGTTGTTAGTATTTTTATAAATCCTATTCAATTTGGGCCTAAAGAAGATCTGCAATGTTATCCTAGAAATTTTAAAAAAGATATTCAACTTTTAAAGAAAGAAGGAGTAGATTTAGTTTTTTCTCCTAAAATTAAGCAGATGTACTCTAATAATTTTTCTATTTTTGTAGACGAGATTGAATTAAGCCAGGCTTTATGCGGCCGGGCCCGGCCCGGACATTTTAAAGGGGTAGCTACGGTTGTTACTAAGCTCTTTAATATTGTCCGCCCTGATATTGCTTATTTTGGGCAGAAGGATTATCAGCAGGCTTTGGTTATAAAAAGAATGGTTCGGGATTTAAATTTTCCGGTTAAAATAAAAGTTTTACCGACAGTAAGAGAAAAAGATAACTTAGCTATGAGTTCGCGTAACATTTATTTAAAGCCAAAAGCCCGGCAGGATAGCCTTTGTCTTTACCAAGCTTTAGATTTAGCAAAGAAGCTTATAGAAAAAGGGCAAAGACGCCCAAAAATAGTTTTAGAGAAGATGCGTGAAGTTATCACGAGCAAGAGCTTGGCGAAAATTGATTATATAGCAATAGTAGACGCTGAAAATTTGAGAGAGCTAAAGGTTATAAAAGGTAAGGCGCTAATAGCCTTGGCTGTTTATATTGACAGTATACGGTTAATTGATAATGCGATTTTAAACATAAAATAATGTTAATGTTACAAAATAGTTCTCAACTGTTTTGTAACATTAGGGAGAGGTGGGGGATGAAAAAAATTAAGATAGGGGTGGTTGGATGCGGAACTATTGGGACGGAAGTTTCGCTGTATGTTGATAAAAAGCTTGGGAATTCGGCTTTAGTAGTAGGATTAACAGACTTAGAAGAAGTGAAAGCTAAGACATTACAGGAACGGCTGAATTCTTTAGCGAAGATTTACGATATAGATACTTTGTTTAAAAGGATGGATTTAATTATTGAAACTGCTTCGGTTAAGGCCGCGAAATTAGTTTTAACAAAAGCAGCTGCTTATGGGAAAGATGTAGTTATTTTGAGCGTTGGGGCGTTAATAGACAATGCAGCTGTTGTAGAAAAGGCGAAAAAAGCAGGAGTAAAGATTTATGTTCCTTCAGGAGCAATCTGCGGAGTAGATGGTTTAGGCGCGTTAAGCAAAGGCAATATTGAAAAAATAGTTCTGACAACTTCTAAGCCTCCCCGAGGGCTTATCGGCGCGGATTATTTAAAAAATAAAGGAATAGATTTAACAAATCTTAAAAAAGAGAGAGTTATATTTAAAGGCAATGTAGCTGAGGCAGTTAAATATTTTCCTAAGAATATAAATGTTGCCGCGACTTTAGCTTTAGCTTCTTCTTTTAAAGATGTCCAGGTATGCATAAAAGCAGACCCTAAATTAAAAAGAAATGTTCATTGTATAGAAGTTCAGGCCCGGGAAGCTAAAATAAGAATAAGCGTGGAGAATGTCCCTTCAAAAGCAAACCCTAAAACAAGCGCCTTAACAATTCTTTCTACCCAAAGGCTTTTAGACAGAATCTTCTCACCCCTGAAAGTGGGAAGCTGAAATTATTGATGCTCGATACACGATACTATATAGCTCGTAAAATATCGAGAATCGAGAATCGAGTATCGAGAAACGAGTATCAAATATGAATGATTACATAATTATCCAAGGCGCTAAAGAGCATAATTTAAAGAATATAAGTTTAAAGATTCCCAAGAATAAGCTTATTGTTATTACCGGCCTTTCAGGCTCAGGCAAATCATCCTTAGCTTTTGATACTATTTACGCTGAAGGCCAGCGCCGCTATGTTGAAAGTTTATCAAGTTATGCCCGCCAGTTCTTAGAACAGCTTCAAAAGCCGGATGTAGAACATATTGAAGGCCTTTCTCCGGCAATTGCTATTGAGCAAAGAACCGCTGGAGCGTCTCCTCGTTCTATTGTTGCCACTCAGACTGAAATTTATGATTATTTAAGGCTTTTATTTGCCCGCGTAGGCAAACCGCATTGTCCTAAGTGCTCCAGGCCTATTACCAGCCAAACTTCTCAGGAGATAATTGACAGGGTATTATTATTGCCGCCGGGCCGTCCAATATTAATCTTATCTCCGGTGGTAAGGGGTAAAAAAGGCCAGTATCAAGCTTTGTTTAGGAAGTTGGCTAAAGAAGGTTTTGTCCGGGTAAGGGTTGATGGGAAAATTTATGAGCTGTCAGAAAAAATAGAGCTTGATAAATATAAATTGCATAATATTGAAATAGTCGTGGATAGAATTAAAATTTCAGCAGATCAAAGAAAAAGGGTTGCTGATTCAGTGGAAACTTCCTTAAAATATTCCAGCGGTTTTGTTTTGATTTACGATAATGATTATAAAAAAAGCTTTTTATACAATACCCAGCTAAATTGCAGTAATTGCGGAATTTCCTTAGGAGAAATACAGCCGAGGATGTTTTCTTTTAACTCCCCTTATGGGGCTTGCCCGTCCTGTAAAGGTTTAGGTATAAAATTAGAGTTTGATATTGAGCTTATTATTCCTGACAAAAGCAAGCCGCTGGGAGAAGGGGCTATTGAAGTTTGGCGAAGGGGTTCAAAGGGTTATATTATGTATTACAAGGCTTTACTGCGGGAAAGCGCGGGGGAATTGGGTTGTTCTTTAGACACTCCTTTTGGGCTTCTGCCTAAAAAAATAAGAGATAAAATTCTTTATGGAGATAAAGACATATATGTTTGGGGTAAACCCTTTGAAGGGGTTATACCTAATTTAGAGAGAATGTTTAAAACTACTGATAGCGAGTATAGAAAGGCTGAGATTGCTAAGTATATGTCTAAACTTCCCTGCCCTGATTGCGCCGGCCAACGCCTGAGGAAAGAAGCTCTTTCAGTATTTATCAAAAATAAGTCTATATGGGATATAGTAAGGATGAGTATTGGCGAGTGCTCTACTTTTTTTAGCAAAATTAAGCTCTCTCCTTATGAAGAGAAAATTGCCGTTAATATTATAAAAGAAATAGCTAAGCGTCTTAGTTTTTGCGCTAACGTAGGGCTTTCGTATCTTTCTTTAGATAGGCTAAGCTCTACTTTGTCCGGCGGTGAAGCTCAAAGAATAAGGCTGGCTACTCAGGCAGGCTCTGCTCTTTCAGGGGTAATATATATATTAGATGAGCCTACGATAGGCCTACATTCACGTGATGATGCCCGGTTAATAAACACCCTAAAGCAAATAAAAGATTTGGGCAATACCGTAATTGTTGTTGAGCATGATGAGCAGATGATAAATGTTAGTGATTATGTTATTGACCTTGGCCCGGGAGCCGGAGTCCGGGGCGGAAGAGTTGTTTACGCCGGAGAAAGAAAAGGTTTGCTTGCTTCAAATACCTTAACTGCCAAGTATTTAAATAAGGAAGAATCTATAAGCCTTCCCGCGAAAAGAAAATCGATAAGTGATAAGCTTTCTTTATATATTCAAGGCGCAAGGGAGCATAATTTAAAAAATATAAATGTTCGAATTCCTTTAGAAGTATTAGTTTGCGTCAGCGGAGTTTCCGGTTCGGGAAAATCTACTTTGGTCGAAGATATTCTTTACAAGGCTTTGGCAAAACGCCTTTATGATTCGCGTCAAAAACCAGGTAAGTTTAAAAAAATTGACGGGCTTAAAAATATCGATAAAGTTATTATAGTAGATCAGTCTCCCATAGGCCGGACTCCCCGTTCAAATCCAGCTACTTACGCTGGAGTATTTACCTATATAAGAGAGGTTTTCGCCCAGCTTCCTGAAGCAAGGATACGAGGCTATAAACCTTCACGTTTTAGCTTTAATGTTTCCGGAGGAAGGTGTGAAGCTTGCCGGGGAGAGGGGACAAAAAAAATTGAAATGCACTTTTTACCTGATGTGTATGTTCCTTGTGAGGTGTGCGCCGGGAAAAGGTTTAATAAACAGACTTTAGAAGTAAATTTTAAAGGTAAGAGTATTTCTGATGTATTAAGTATGGATATAGATGAGGCTTACGAATTATTTATTAATTTCAGCCGGATAAAAAACATTTTAGAGACTTTAAAAGATGTAGGGTTAGGTTATATTGCTTTAGGCCAGCCGGCAACTACTCTTTCCGGGGGTGAAGCCCAGAGAATTAAATTAGCATCACAGCTGCGCAAAAAAGCAACCGGAAAAACTCTTTTTATCTTGGATGAACCAACTATAGGCCTTCATTTTGATGATGTCCGAAAATTGCTTGTAGTCCTTAAAAGGCTGGTTGATAAAAGAAATACGGTTTTAGTTATTGAGCATAACTTAGATGTGATAAAATGCGCCGATTATATTATTGATTTAGGCCCTGAAGGCGGAGAAGAAGGCGGAGAAGTAGTTATAAGCGGCACACCCGAGGAAGTAGCGGCCTGCTCTAAGTCTTATACTGGAAAGTTTTTGAAGGAAAAACTTAATTAAAAACTTTGAAACAGGATAATTTATCAATTAGCATTTATCATTTAATATTTTAAAATGAAAGAAAATAGAAAAATTTAAAATGCTAAATGCTAAATTTGCAATTTAAAATGATTTAGGATTTAGAGTTTTAAAAGAGTGCTTATGAGATTAGGTTTAAAAATCTTTGCTATAGCTTTAACATTATTAATAACTATTTCCGGAGTTAGTTTTGCTTGGGATAAGGAAGAAGAGAATTTTTCTATCGCGGCTAAAGCTTTTTCCGACAATTTTTACGGGGCTTCTCTTTCTCTCTTTGAAAAGTTTATTAGAGATTATCCCCAAAGCCCTTTGCGCGGAAAGGCTAAGCTTTATATCGCGAAATGTTATTTTCAAAAAGAAGATTACTCCCGAGCTTTAAGCGCGTTAACTGAATTTGATAACAAGAAAGAGGATAAAAATTTGCTTGATGAAGCCTATCATTTGTTAGGCCTTATCCATTTTGAAGCTAATGATTTTTTTAAATCGCAAAGTTATATTCAAAAAGTTATTGATAATTATCCGAATTCTGAATTTAAATGGCGGGCTTATCTTTTATCCGCCAGGAATAATTTAGAGTTAGGCCGGGCTGAACAAGCTCAAAATTTATTCGAAAAGATTATTAATGAAAGCCGTCAAGCTGAGATTATTGAAGATGCTTACCTTAGGTTGTTAGATATTTATCTTCAAAAAAAGAAATACGCGCTAATTTTATCTTTAGGCGCCAAGTATATTAAAAATTTTCCTAAAGGAAAGTTTAAAGCAAGGGCCTATTTTTATCTGGGGGAGGCAGGCGCCGCGCAGGGGGAGCTAAACAAGGCTTTGGATAATTATCAGCAGGCTTTAAAACTGGGTTGTGAAGACAGCCTGAAGGATTTAATATATCAAAGCATGGGATTTAATTATCTTAACGGCAAGGATAGGGTTAACGCTAAGGCGAATATTGACAAGATAAAAGATAAACACCTGCGCCTTTTTTCTCAAGGTATTTATTATTTTAAAGTAAAAGATTATATTCAAGCTTTAGAGGTATTTAATATTTTTATAAGAGATTACTCTAAAAGCCCTCTTTTAGCTGATGCTTATTTAAGCAAAGCCGACCTTCTTTATGAGATGGGAAGGCTCAATGATTCTATTTCTATTTATATGGATATTTTAAGTAATTTTGAGGCTAAACAGTTTCCGGACATTGTTAACAAAGCTCATTATGGTATAGCTTGGTGCCGCTTAAAAAATGGTAAGTTTAAAGAAGCGATAAGCGAGTTTAAGAGTACCTTAGAGCATGCTTACGATCCGATAGTGAAAGTAAGCTCTCAGATTCAGATCGCCGATGCTTACCAGGAAACAGCTAAATATGATCAAGCTTTGGATATTTATAGCAAGATTTTAGAAGATTACCCTAATACTATATACGCTGATTATATTCAATTTCAAATCGGGATGTCTTTTTTAAAGAAAAAAGATTTAGAAAAAGCCTTACTAGCCCTTAAAAACCTTAAAAACAATTTTTCTTCTTCCAAGCTTGTTCCGCAAGCTCAATATTATTTAGCTGTGGGTTATTTTTCCGCTGGCGATTACGCTGAAGCGAAAAGATTACTTGAAAATTTTATTGATAAGTTCGCCCAGGATGAATTGATTACTAAAGTTTACTATCTTTACGCTAAGTGTTTTTTTAACAGCCATAATTATGAACAGGCTTTAGCTGTTTTTGAAGAAATAATAAGAAAATATAAGGATAAAGATATAGAAGAATTGGTATATATTGATATAGCTAATACTTATCTTAATCTTGAACTGTTTGATAAAGCAAAAAGGGTATGGGAAGATTTTTTAGGAAAGTTTCCTCAGTCGCGCCATGGAGGTTTAGCAGCTTTGGGCTTAGGGGGGTTATACGAAAAAGAAGAGAATTATATTGAAGCTGAGAAATATTACAAAAAAGTTATTTTAGGCTATAAAGATTCAGCATTAATTCAGGAGGCGGAACTTTCTTTAGGGCATTTGTATTGGAGTAAAAATGATTTATTCAAAGCAAAAGAATACTTTAAAAAATTGATAGAAAAAGAAGCTTCTCTTTCGCCAAAAGCAAAGTTTTATTTGGCCAAAATTCTCGCTCAGGAAGGCAAGAGTAAGGATGCTTTAGAGCTTTATGATCAGCTTGTTGAATCTTCATCTTTAATATCAAAAGCCGCTTTGCTTGAGAAGGGATTTCTTTTCAAGGAAACAAAGAATTATCTCCAGGCAATAAAGGCTTTTGAAGCCGCGATTGAGGCTGGAATTGATACTGTTGAAGCTAGATTCTCTGTAGGGTTGTGTAGGGAAAAGTCCGGGCAGGATAAAGAAGCAATAGAAGAATATCTTAAAGCTATTTATAAATTTTCTAATCAGGAACAATTAAGCGAGGATTTAAAAAATTATCAAATCAAAGCTTATTTTCGTATAGCTAAAATTTACGAGAAAAGTAATGATATTGAATCGGCAAAGGAAGTTTATAAAAAAATTATTGATTTAGATACTCAGGAAGCTAAAATAGCTGAGGTTAGATTGGGAGAATTAGAAAAAAAGTAAAATAAATTTAGCAATGTAAATTTAGCAATGTAAAATTAGCAATTTAAAATGAAAGAAAGCCAGAAATAATTCTTACATTTTGCATTGATAATTGATAATTGTTCATTTTGCAATGCGAGCGAAGCGAGGAGGGGTTTTATGTGGGAGATTATAACTAAGAGCGGTTGGATGATTTTACCGATATTTCTCTGTTCATTTTTTTCTTTGGCAATTATTATTGAAAGGCTATTTTTTTACCTAAGCATCAGGCCTAAAACATTTGCTGTTTTGCCTCAGGCTTTAGATTTGGTACGGCGTAATAAGCTTACCGAAGCTATTGATATTTGTGAAAAAAATCCTTTTTATGCCACTAATATTTTGAAGGCCGGCCTTACCCGTTATCAAGAGGCTAAAGATATTATTAGCGAAGCAATGGAGAATGCTTCTTTGTATGAACTGCCAAAGCTGGAGAAGAACCTAAATTTTTTAAGCACTATATCTCATGTTTCGCCCTTAATGGGCCTTTTAGGAACTGTAGTCGGACTGGTGAAATGTTTTTATGTTATTGAGCAGAAAACCGTAAGCGTCGGCTTGGTTAACCCTTCGGATTTAGCCGGAGGCATATGGGAAGCTCTTCTTACTACAGTAGGCGGGCTATGTGTGGCGATTCCTAGCTATATTATGTATAATTATTTTGTGCATAAAGTTAATTTAATTACCCTTGAGGCTGAAAGGGCCGCTACTGAGCTTTTAGAAGTTCTTCCCCAAAGCAGGTATACTGATGAGGTTTAAAAAAAGCGCGAGAGTTGAGGCTGGGCTTAATCAGATAGATATCGCTCCTTTGGTTGATTGTATCTTTCTTCTTCTCATATTTTTTATGCTGACATCTAATTTTATAGTTATTCCCGGAATTAATGTTAAGCTTCCTAAGGCAATGACTTCAGAAGGAATGGATTCCCGGCCGTTAACAGTTGTCATTTCCAGCGAAGATATAATTTATTTAGATGATAAGCCTTACACTATAGAAGAGATTCACAAATATACCAAAAAAGGCGGGTATGATTCGATTTTTATAAAAGCGGATAGAGACGCCAGCTTAGGAATCGTAGTAAGAATATGGGATATTTGTAAGAAGAACGGGATAGAAAAGATAGGTATTGCTACCACTTATGAAGAGTAATAAGTGATAAATCCGAAAAATTTTATATTTCTTGCTCTATTTTTTTCTTTTATTCTGCACATTTTGGTTATATGCTTATGTTCTTTACATATAGAAGCAAGAGCTAATCCGGTAATTTATAACTGGTTTAATATTGTTAGCAAAAAAGACTTATCTTTAGAGAAAAAGGACATTATTTTTCCTTTAGGTTTAGACTTTTCTTCAGATAGTATTAGGCAAAAATATTTTTTTTCTTTTCCGTCTAACCAGCGTTTTTTAAAAACCGCTAAATGCCCAAGTTTAAACTTTCCGCCTTATAAAGAAAACTTTTGCTTAAAAGAATTAAGCACTTATACCCGAAAAAGTAGTTATTTTTATCTTTGGGAAAGAGTTTTTATTTTTTCTTCGTTAGAAGAAAAACCAGTATCTTATAAGGCATACGTATCCAGCCGAGGTAAGGTTCTTTTGCTTTACCCTGAGAACTTGCCTTTTGATTCTAACAGAGGTTTGTATTCACAGGAATATATTCGTGAAGCAGCATTATTCTTAGATAATAGTTTTTTCTGGACAAGGTTAAAAGAGGTGATAAAGTAAATGAAGATAGAGTTGTCTTTGTTTATAGGGGTTATTTTAAGCTTAGGGATTTTGGTTGTTTTTTGCCTTGAATATATAAACAATAATTCTATTATAAGAGCTAAAAAGGAAATGCGTTTGAAAAAGAAAAAATGTGAAGTTTGTTCTTCAGCTTATTTTGTATCAGTTTTTTTTGAATTTTGGCACTGCCCTTTATGCGGCAGTATAAATAAGGAAAAATAAGAGGATAATAGGAGAATTTAGGATGAGAAAAGGAGTTGTCTTAGTGGTAGTACTGGGGATAATGCTGGCAATTTTTTCTTTAGCTTTTACAGCTGTGTATATCATGACCCAGGAGTCTCAAATTGCCGAACGTAAAATAAGGCGCATCCGTGTCTCTTACGCTGCTCAGGCAGGGATGGTGGATGGTTTGGAACAGTTGAGGAAAGGGCTGGTTGCAGTTCCTGCTGTTGGAAATCCTACATGGTATGATGTTGTCGGAATAGGATTGGATAGCATAGGGAATCCCTACCTCGGTTATCCTGCTGAAGGTCTTACGGCTAAGGTTGTAGTAATTGCTAATGGAGATGATGGTTTGGGTTTCTGTCCTGTCGTAAATCCTCCAGGGGGCCGTCTTTTCTGCGAATGCCTTCCTCCTGTCGCGAACAGTTCAGATTATTGTGTGAAAGTTCACGTAACTCAGTGATACACTCTGCTTTTGTACCTCCCAATATCCCTCTTAATTTTTGTTGATTCATCTTCATTTTTCCTTTACAATAGATAAGCATAGCGTATAGTGCGTAAGAATTTTTTTTATTTCCCGCTATGCACCATGCTCTTTGCGCTATGCATCCCTGGGCCGGTAGTTCAGTTGGGAGTCAATCAGCTTGCCGAAGGCAAGAATTCTTCACTGATTGCCTCCGATTGTATCATATGGGCGAGATATGTTAGCTGTAGCGGTAATTTGGTAAAGTAGTAGTGGGCCGGTAGTTCAGTTGGGAGTCAATCAGCTTGCCGAAGGGCAAGAATTCTTCACTGATTGCCTCCGATTGTATTGTATGGGCAAGATATGTTAGCTGTAGCAGTAATTTGGTAAAGTAATCGTGGGCCGGTATTTCAGTTGGGAGAACGCCTCGTTCGCAACGAGGAGGTCAGCGGTTCAACTCCGCTACGGTCCACTTAATAAAGTATAGGTATCTCGCGGGTCCTGTCTTGAATTGTTTACGCAGAAACGTTCGTTTTTCCCCTGCGAGGAAAAACTTCACTCGGATTTTTCCCCTCACTCTTTTTTGCCTTCGGCAAAAAAACCGTGCCCGTTCGGGGAAAAAACGTTCTGCTTAAAACAATTCAAGCCGCCTGCCCGTAAACATGGTATTTTAAAATAAAATGACTTATTATGTCCAAAATACGAATTTACATTGAACCGGAAAGGATTGGGGATTTAATTGAGATAGGGGATAGGGATATTGTCCATAAGCTGAAAAATGTTTTGCGGCTTAAAGAAAAAGAATCGGTTTATATATTCGACGGTAAGGGTAAGGAATACATTTATACTATAAAGAATATAGAGAAGAAGAGAATTATAATTGAGAAAAGTTTAGCCTCGCGCTTGAAGTTGATTCCCAAGAAAAAAATAATTTTAGCTTTTCCTCTTACTAAAGAAAGCAAGATTGATTTTATTTTACAAAAAGCTACGGAATTAGGAGTATCAGGATTTATCCCTTACGTTTGCGAAAGAAGCTTAAAAGCTAAGCCTTTGGTTTCTAAAATACAAAGGTGGAAAAGAATAGTTATGGAGGCAGTCCGGCAGTCAGAGGCTTTATGGCCGCCTTTTGTGGAAAACATCTATGATTTTCAAAAGCTTGCTGAAAGCAGCTATGAGCTAAAATTGGCCGCTTCCATTGAAGGCGAAAGAATAGAGGATGTTTTAAATAGCGCGAGTAAAGAAATTCTAATAATAATCGGCCCTGAAGGAGATTTCTCCCCTTCAGAGTTTAAAGATTTAGAGAAAAATAATTTTAAATTTATTAATTTGTCTTCAAATTTATTAAAAGTAGAAACTGCCGCTATTTTTTCCGCCGGTTTAGTTAAGTACTTCTTAGGCGATGAAAGTTAAATTCTTCACTCTAGGCTGTAAAGTAAATCAATACGAAACTCAGGCCTTAAAGGAAAGGTTTTCTTTTCTAGGCTGTGAAATAACTACTGGTAAGGCTGATTTATATGTCATTAATACTTGTACTGTAACTGCCCGGGCTGATTTTAAATCAAAGGAAGCAATACTTCGGGCAAAAAAAGAAAACCCTAAGGCAAAGATTACTGTATGCGGGTGCCTTGTCCAGTTCAATAAAGATTTTATAAAAAAAATAGGAGTAGATTATATTGTTCCTCAAGATGAAAAGCATAGGCTTGCCGAAATAGTTTTAAGCCGGCCTTTTGATAAAAAAATGCCCGATAATAATTGGCAGTTAAAAATAAGCCGGTTTCCTAATCAGAGGGCTTTTATTAAAGTTCAGGATGGTTGTAGTAATTTTTGTTCTTATTGTAAAATACCTTATTTGCGCGGGCCCTCTCAAAGTAGAAGCAAAAAAGAAATTATAGAAGAAGTTAAAAGAGTTTCGATTTTACACAAGGAGATTGTGCTTTGCGGAATAAATTTAAGCCTTTACGGAAAAGATTTAAAGCCGGTGAAGAACCTCGAAGGCTTAGCTGAAGATATCCTGGAAGTTTTTTCTCTGGGCCGGCTGCGCTTAAGCTCTCTTGAGTCATTTTCTCTGGATAAAAAGTTATTTACTTTTCTTGAACACAAGAAGTTTTGCCCTCATTTTCATTTTCCTTTTCAATCCGGAGATGATAGAATTTTAAAAGAAATGAATAAAAAAGAAAAAGTAGGTTTATACGAGGATATAGTTCGGCAGGCAAGAGAGTCTAATCTTGATGTTGCTATAAGCTGTGATATTATGGTGGGATTTCCTTCGGAGAATGAACAAAGCTTTAATAACACAGTAAGTTTTTTAAAGAGAATTAAACCTATGAGGACGCACATTTTTACCTTTTCTCCCCGCGAGAATACTTCCTTTTTCGGCTTAAAAATTAAGAATCAAAAACATACCCGCAAAAGGTATGATTTTTTAAAGAAATTAGCCGAAGATTTTGCCTATGAATATAAAAGCAGATTTTTAGGAAAAACTCTTCATATGGTTACTGAAGAAAAAACTAACGGTTTTACCCGCGGCTATACAGAAAATTATATTAAAGTATGGGTAAAAGGGGAATTACCTTTGGGCCAAATTGTACCGGTTAAGATAAAAAAAGTAGAAAAGGATAAGGTTGTGGGCTTATGCGTTTAAATGTTTATATTGCTAAAGGCGGGTGTGCTTCTCGGAGAAAGGCGGATATTCTTATTAAAGAAGGCCAGGTAGAAGTAAACCACAAAAAGGTAACAGAGCCTTTTTATCAAGTTGTTCCCGGCGATAAGGTTAAGCTTAGGGGTAAGCTGGTTTATATCGAAGAGCATATTTATATATTATTTAATAAGCCTGAAGGAGTAACCACAACTCTTTCAGATAGGTTTGCTAAGAAAAAGGTGATTGATTATTTGCCTGATCAGCTCAAAGGAGTTTATCCTGTAGGCAGGCTGGATAAAGATTCTCGGGGACTTCTTATCCTCACTAATGACGGCGATTTTTGCTATAGCTTAACCCACCCTAAATTTTTTGTAGAAAAAGAGTATTTAGTTGAAATTGCCGGAGAGCTAAAAAATAACGATTGTCAAAAAGCAAGAAAGGGCTTGAACGATCAAGGTGATTTTTTAAAGGTAGATAATATAAAGATATTAAAAAAAGGGAAGGAAATGGCCTTGTGCAAAGTTATAGTTCATGAAGGTAAGAAAAGACATCTAAGAAGATTATTCAAAAGCCTGGGGTTTGAGGTTACAGACTTAAAAAGAACGAGAATGGGCAGATTTTCCTTAGGCAGTTTAAAACCAGGTGAATATAGAATAATAAACAAAAATAATATTTTAAAGATACATAAATTACCTGTAGGGACAAGGCATGCCTTGTCCTCTTCTTTTTTAGTTGAAAAGAGATAAAATGATGTTAGTATAGATTACTATGAAAGCTGAATTAAGCGTTGTAATTATTGCTAAAAATGAATCTTTACGGATAAAAGAGTGCCTGGATAGTGTCCAAGGTTGGGCAGCTGAAATTATCTTGGTTGATGACGAGAGTACTGATAATACTAGGGAGATAGCCGCTGAATATGTTGATAAAGTATTTGTTCGTAGAATGGATATTGAAGGCCGCCATCGTAATTGGGCTTATGCCCAGGCAAGCTATGATTGGGTTTTAAGCTTGGACGCTGACGAACGTTTAACTCCGGAACTTAAAGATGAAATTAACCAAGTTTTAAAAAATAATTCAGGAATAGCCGCTTTGACTATTCCCCGTAAAAACTTTTTAGGTGATTATTGGCTCCAATATGCCGGCCAGTATCCCAGCGCTCAGCTAAAATTATTTCGCCGAGATAAATTTAAGTGGGAAGAAGTAGAAGTTCACCCCAGGGCGTTTTTAGACGGCAAATGCGGACATTTAAAAAGCCCTTTACTTCATTATACTTACCGTAATTTTGAAGATTTTCTGCAAAAATTAAATAAACAAACTACTCTTGAGGCTAAAAAATGGATTAAAGTTTACAAAACTAACCCTAAAAAAGCAAACTACAAGATGAATTTATTTCACGCTTTATGGCGTTATACCGACAGGTTTATAAGAGCTTATCTTGTAAAAAAAGGCTGGCGCGATGGATTTAGAGGTTTTATGATATCTTTTTTCTCTTCTCTTTATCAGATAATTTCTTTTGCTAAGTATTGGGAGTTAAAAAGAGGAAAAAATGATTAAAGGAGCTAAGGTGATTTTTCTTGACCGAGACGGAGTAATTAATGAGTATCCTGGGGATAAGAGCTATGTCTGTAATTGGCGTGAGTTTAAATTTATACCCGGAAGTATAGAGGGGATTAAAAAGCTTAATGATAGCGGTTTCAAGATTTTTATTATATCTAATCAGGCTGGAATCGCCAAGGGAATTTACAGTCAAAAGGATTTAGATGATATTGATAAAAGAATGCTGAAACAGCTTAAAAAGCGGGGAGCTGATATTGGCGGTATTTATTACTGTGTTCATCATCCTGATCAAGGTTGTTCTTGCCGTAAGCCTAAGATTGGGCTTCTTGAAAAGGCTATATCCGGTTTAGGCAGTCCGCCGAAAAGTTCTTTTTTTATAGGCGATTCTTTTTTTGATATGAAAGCAGCTTTAAACTTTGGCGCCAAAGCTATTCTTGTTTTTTCAGGAAAAGAAAAAATATCTAACCGCTCTAACTGGGAATTTGAGCCGGATTATTTATTTGACAACCTTCTTGTTGCCGCGGATTTTTTGTGTTCTCGCTATGGATGAGATTTTAATTATTCACGCTAGTTTCGGTCAGGGGCATAAACGAGCTGCTTTTGCTTTACAGGGCTTGTTGGGTTCGCCTTGCCGCGACCTTTTAGATTTTGCCAATCCTCTTGTAAGAGAGATTTACCGTATGGGATATGCTGTAGTAAGCCAAAATTTTCCCGGTTTTTGGCAATATTTATTTTCCGCGGCTAAAAAATCTTTTTTTACTTCTACTTTGGATAAGATAAATAAACTAATCTTTTTTTCATTTTTTAAATATCTAAAAGAAACTAAACCCAAGATTATCATAACTACTCATTTTTTTCCGCCCAGCCTGATATCAGCTTTAAAAAAAAGAATGGGTATTAAGCTTATTTCAGTAATTACTGATTTACGGGTTCATCCTTTGTGGGTTAATAAAAGCATAGATTATTATTTTGTCCCCCTAGATGAAACAAGGAATGATTTAATTAACTTAGGAGTCCGCCGGGAAAAAATCGTCGCCGGCATAATTCCTTTAAGAGAAGGTTTTTTAAAATATTGTTCTCAGCCTGAACTTCGTGAAAAGTTTTCTGTAGATTCAAAGCCCTGTATAACTTTTATTTCTTCTTCAGGGTGTAAATTGTCTTTTTTAAAAGAGTCAATCCAAGGGCTTATTAATGATTTCAATGTTTTTGTTGTTTACGGCAAAAATAATAAGTTAAGAAGGTATTTGGAAGAATTAAATTCTCCTAATGTTAGATTTTTTTCTTTTTATGAGGAAATTTGGGAATTATTTTCTTTAAGCTCGGTTATTATTACCAAACCTGGCGGCTTAACTGTTTTTGAAGGATTATATAAAAGAAAGCCTTTTATTTTTACTCATTACATTCCCGGTCAGGAAGAGCAGAATATGAATTTATTAATTAAATATAAAATAGCTAAATTTGTTCAAAACTCCGAAGAATTAATAAAAGCAGTTTATTATTTTGAGAAAAATAGCTCCCGCCTTTACGAGAATTACCCTTTAGAAGTTAAGGATGCAAGCAAGTCATTCAATAATTTAATTCAAGCAAAAATTACCTAATGCCTAAAGCAGCTCAGATAGTAATGCCTATATCTTTGAATAGGGAGTTTGATTATTCTATCCCCGCCGGCATAAAAATTCAAGAAGGTTTGAGAGTCTTCGTTGATTTTAACGGTAAAAAGCGCGTAGGGCTTGTTGCTGGATTGAGCCGGGAATCTAAAATTAAAAATTTAAAACCGATAATTAAAGTTCTCGACCGGACGCCGTCTTTGAGCAAAGACCATATACAGTTTGCCGGCCGGCTTAGCAAAATGTATCCTTATCCTCCGGCAGAATTTTTATTTATGATGCTTCCTTCTTATCTTAAAAAACCAAACAGTTATATAAAAATGTGTAGGGGCGGGGCTTGCCTGTGCCCGCTTGCCTGTGCCCGTCGGGGTATGCCCGAAGGGGTATTACAAAATATAAAAGAGGAAAGCATTTCATCTGAACCTGAATTTATAAGAGCGGATAATTTTGCTCAAAGGTATAAGTTATGGAAGCCTGTTGTGGAAGAAAAACTTAAGCAAGGGTCAGTCCTTGTTTGCTTTCCTCAGCTGTCTTATCTTATGGCGGCAAAACAGCTATTAGAAAAAGATTTTGGTTCTCAGCTTCAAGTAATCCACAGCCAGATAAAAGAAAAAAACCTTTTTGACGCCTGGTGTAAATCCAGGGCCAATACTTTAATTTTAGGAACCAGAGTAGCTATTTTTTATTATCCCGATGATTTAAAACTAATTGTAATGGAGGAAGAAAACAGCCCTTACTATTTTCAGGAAGAAAAGCCTTATCATAACCTTCTTGATGTCGCGCTCACTCTTTCACAATTTAAGAAAACAGATTTAATTTTAAGCTCGGATTTTCCTTCTTTAGCCGCCTACAAACTTATTAAGGATAAAAAAATGTCTTTAAGGAATTATAGCGGCCCTGAAAAGAAGATTCGGATTATCAGCATACCTGAATTTAATAAAAAAAAGATTATCAGCCCAGTTTTAGTAGAACTTCTGAGAAAGAACATTCAAGCCGGAGCAAGCTCAGTTGTTTTATGGAATAGAAAAGGCTATGGAAGAGTAGTTTTGTGTTCAGCCTGCGGCCATATATTTAAATGTGAGCGTTGTTCAGGCTTTTTACGCTTATCCCTGAAAGAAACTGAAGGGATATGCCCTTACTGTCAGGGAAAAACTATTTTGCCTAAAATTTGTAATCATTGCAATAGCGGGTATGTAAAAAGCGGCGGATACGGAATAGAAAAAATAGAAAGTTTTCTTAAAAGATCTTTTCCTGAAGCTAAGGTAGATAGCTGGGATACCCGCCAGCCTGATTCTAAAATTATTTTATCTACTTCAAAGATTATCAGCTTTCTTTATGAGGGTCAAACTTTTGATTCTGGGTTTGTCCTGGATACAGATTCTTTTCTCGCCCGTCCGGAGTATGAAGCGGTATTCAGCACCTTTCTTTATCTTAAAAAACTTTGTTTTTTCTTTAAAGACACTCTGCATATATTTACCGGTAACAAGGACTATTATCTTTTTCAGTATTTAAGCCGGCCTTGGCAGGATTTTTATGAGTATGAGTTAAGCCTTAGAAAAAAACTTAATTTGCCGCCTTTTGGGCTTATTATCAAAATTATTTTAAGGTCAAAAAATAAAAATAAACTTTTAAAACAAGCCCAAGATTTGTATAATAAGTTAGGAAAGAAATTCCAGGAAATTTACGGGCCGGCGGAAGAAGAGCCTTTTAAACTAAGAGACAAGTTTCGTTATTTCATTATTGTTAAGGCCCAGCAGAGTATTGCTTCTAAGAAAATGATTAAAGAAGAATTAAAGGGTTTCAGGAGTTCTTCTGTCCAGCTAGCAGTGAGCTTGAAGTAGGGACAGCCCTTCGAAGCTTTAGCGTAGTAGGGGGCTTGTCCGTTACGAAAAAATGAAATATATTTATTTCGGCAGTTCATATTTTTCTGAGGCTGTATTAAGCAGTTTATATTTCAAAGGTTTAAGCCCCGCGGTTATTGTTAGTAAGCCGGATAAGCCTAAAGGAAGGGGTTTGAAACTTCAGCCGACACAAGTAAGCCTTTTTGCTCAAAGTAAAAAAATCAGGCTTATTAAGCCTCAATCTTTAAGAGATAAAATTGTTGAAGAGGAGTTAAGCAGGGAAAAGCCTGAGCTTTTTGTTATAGCTGACTACGGTAAGATTATTCCTTTAACTTTGTTGGCTATTCCCCGGATACTTTCCTTATGCCTTCACCCCTCGCTATTGCCGCGATACCGCGGCCCTACTCCTATAGAAAGAACCCTGATAAATGGAGATAAAGAAACAGGAGCTACTGTATTTAAAGTAAATGAAAGAATAGATGCCGGAGAAATTATCTTACAGAGGAAAATAGCTGTTGATTACAAGGACGACTTTTTTTCTTTAAGGCAAAGGCTTATTGAAGAAAACGTTTTAGCTTTGGCTGAAGCAATAAAAAAAATAGAGAATAAAAATTATAATTTAACCGCTCAGGAGGAAAGTTTAGCTTCCTGGACATCTAAATTAAAAAAAGAAGACGGCCGGATAAATTGGGAACATAGCGCTGAAAATATAAGAAATCTAATTAGAGCGTTATTAGAATGGCCTACAGCCTATACTTACCATAAAGATTTAATGATTAAAATATTAGAAACAGAGGTTGTTAACGAAAAAACTGACGCTGCTGCCGGAACAGTTATAAATATAACTAAACAAGGAATTGATATCACGGCTTCAGAAGGTATCTTAAGGATTAAGAAAGTTAAACCTCAAGGCAAGAAAGAAATGGATGCTTTTTCTTTTACTCACGGCTATAAAGTTAAAGAGGGTGATAGGTTTGTGTAGATTTTTAATTTATCAATTATCAATTAGCATTTATCATTTCAAAATGTGTAGGGACAGGTCACTGTGCCTGTTCGTTGCCAAATGAAAATTTAAAATGCTAAATGTTAAATTTATAATTTGTAATGAGCCAACGTAGTGAGTTCAGAGGGGTTCGGATATACTTTTCCGGTATAGTTCAGGGGGTGGGGTTTCGTTTTACTGCCCGAGATTTGGCTTTTAGGCATAAAATAAAAGGGTGGGTAAAGAATCTTTCTGACGGCAGAGTAGAAATAACTGCCCAAGGAGAATCAGCAGCTACGGGCAAATTTTTAGAAAGCCTGCGCCAGGAATTTAAAAATAATTTAACCGGCGTTGAAATAGAAGAATTAGTTTTTAACGGAAGATTTGATAATTTTCAGATACAATTTTAAATAGCCTGGTGTAATAACTTTTATATATATGGATAAGATTAAAAAAGAAATTGAAAAGTTAAGGGAGGAAATTCGCCGGGCGGATTATAGCTATTATATTCTAAGTGATCCGGAAATATCAGATAAAGAATATGATGATTTACTTACTCGGCTTAAAGAATTGGAAAATAACCATCCTCAACTGGTAACTTTAGATTCGCCTACTCAGCGGGTAGGAGGGGGGCTTTTGGGGGGATTTTTAACTGTCCGGCATAAACAGAAAATGCTTTCTTTGAGTAATAGTTATTCTCTTGATCAGCTCAAGGAATGGGAGCAAAGAATAAAACGGATACTTAAAAGGCCCCTGAATATTGAGTATATAGCTGAACTTAAAATTGACGGGGTAAGCTGTTCCTTAACTTATCAAAAAGGAGTTCTTGTTTTAGGCTCGACCAGAGGCGATGGTGAAACCGGCGAGGATATTACCGCTAACATAAAAACAATAAAATCTGTTCCTTTGAGATTAAGAAAGGGGTATCCTGAGGCTGTTGAAGTCCGGGGGGAAGTATATATAGGAAAGTCCGGCTTTGAAGTAATAAATAAAGAGAGAATAAAAAGAGGAGAAGCAAGCTTTGCTAATCCCAGAAATGCTGCCAGCGGTTCTTTGAAACTGCTCGAATCTTCAACAGTGGCTGAAAGAGGGCTTAAGTGTTTAATTCATTCTTTTGGCTGGGTAAGAGGATATGATTTTAAAACTCATAAAGAGTTTCTTGATAAAATCGCTTTATGGGGGTTGCGGATTGATTCTAACAGCCGAAAATGTAAGAATATAAACGAAGTTATAGATTATTGTAAACAATGGCAGGATAAGCGCGACAGCCTTGATTATGAAGTTGACGGAGTGGTGGTTAAGATAAATAACCTGACTTTGCGAGAGGAATTAGGAGTAACCTTAAAATCTCCCCGCTGGGCAACAGCTTTTAAGTTTCCGGCTCATCAAGCGACCACTAAGGTAGAAGCAGTGGAATTAGGAGTAGGCAGAACAGGGATTATTACTCCGGTTGCTATTTTAAAACCTATAGAGTGCGGAGGAGTCACTATATCTCGAGCAACCCTTCATAATTTTGATGAAATAGAGCGCTTGGATATAAGAGAAAAAGATACAGTGTTAATAGAAAGAGCAGGGGAAGTCATACCCAAGATTATCAAAGTAATAGCTTCAAAACGTAATGGCCAAGAAAAAAAGATAAAAATACCCGGCTGCTGCCCGGTATGCTCGGCTAAAACTGAAAGAGAAGAGGTGTATTTATATTGTCTTAATCCTGATTGTCCGGCTCAGCTTAAACGTTCTCTTAAGCATTTTGCTTCCAGAGGGGCAATGGATATAGAGGGGATGGGTGAGAGTATTATCGAAGAGCTGGTAAATAGAAAAATAGTTAATAGCTTGATTGATATATTTTTGTTAACCAAGGAAGCTTTGCTTAAACTTCCTTTTTTTGCTGAAAAAAAAGCTGAAAATATTTTAGCTGCTGTAGAAAAGAGCAAAACCAGAGGTTTAACTTGTTTTCTCTATGGTTTAGGTATTCAGCATGTAGGAGAAAAAGCAGCCGGAGTTTTAGCAAAGCGTTTTAGGGATATTGATAAATTCTTTAATTTAAAAACAGAAGAATTGGAAGAGATTCCTGAAATCGGCCCGATTATGGCTGGTTCAGTTATAAGATTTTTTTCTCAAGATTCAATAAGAAAAATGATCGAAGAATTTAAAAAAGCAGGGCTTATTTTAAAACAGGAAGTTAAGCTTCAAAAATCTGTTCTTTCCGGCAAGTCTTTTATTTTTACCGGAGAGCTGCAAGAGCTTAACCGCGGCCAAGCTCAGCGTTTAGTGGAAGAGTTGGGAGGCAGATGGGTATCAAGCCTGAGTAAAAACACCGATTTTACAGTAGCCGGAAAAAATCCCGGCTCAAAATACAATAAAGCTAAACAGTTAGGGGTAAAGATTATCAGTGAAAAAGAATTTTTAAACCTTATTGGGAAAACAACGCTCTAAAGCGGATTTTCGCTAAATATTTATTGACAATAAGCCTTATTTGATATACGATTAAGGCTTATTAAAAACTACAGGAGTAGTGAGAAATGTCAGAGACAGAAAATAAAGATAAAACTTATCCCGCCGGACAAAAAGATTCCTGGCATATTTTTGCGGCCTATAAACTAGGTAGAGCTGCCCGAAAAATTTTTAATACAGCCGGCAGCCCTACTGTTTTAATAGAAGAAACCACCCGCGCCGCTAAAAATTCTTTTCAAAAAATAAGCGATAAAATACAATCTAGCTGTCAACAGGCTAAGATGTCTCTAAGGGATATGTATGAATTTCCATCTTATGAAAATCCTTCAAGACAAAGATCTTTAGTTTCCTTGAACAGGGGTGAGCAAGAAAAAGTTTACCATACCTCCAGTATGTCCCCGGAAGATAAAATCTCGCCCTTACTGCAGGAGATAAGAGCAATTGCTGATGTTAGCGGGCTCACCTCAGCGCTTTTAGAAATGAAGAACAAAGCTCTGGGGTATTCAGGTGATCCAGCGCTGACACAGTTTGTCGCTAACCTTGAGCAGTTAACTCCAGTTCAGCAAGAAAGCCTTGCTAATAGATTTTTAGAACGGCTTAAAGATAATGTTTATTTTAAAGAAATGTTTCAATCAACATACCTTACTCCGGTGAGTATGGCTCCGGAAGTTTATAAAGAAACCGAAGATGCTCTTATAATGTGTTTATACCAGTCACTTAAAGATTCAGCTATCCCTGTGCCTGAATTTCAATATCTTCAAGAATTAACTGATGATATTTCAAAACCTTTACATAATTTAATGCAGCTTTATTTTGACCCTCAAACAATATTTCAAAAGCTAAAAAGGCTTTGGAATATTCAGCGTATTGGTTTCAAAGCCCTAAAACTAATCCATAAAACAAGCCAACTCACTGAGATATCAAATTAATTAAAAAAAGTTAGTTTATTTAATATGAAAAAAATATTGTTTTTAATGATTATTTTATTTTTGGCTGGAAGCAGTTTTTCTTTTGGCGAATAAAGACGCGGCAACTTATATTGTAAGCATTATAGAGCCTTTTGCCACCTTTTTTAAATTGTACGGTGTTTTTCTTAGCTGGGCTTGGCTCATTCTAATGCTTCTCGCTTCAGCGTTTATATCAAGATTTTACTGCCGCTATGTTTGCCCTTTGGGCGCGTTTTTTGTTTGGCTGACTATCGCGGTTTCCCGGATTAGATTAAAAAATTTCAGTATTCAATTACCTGAACATAATTGTAAAGGCTGCAGAGCAGCTCAAGATAATTGTCAAACTCAAGTTATTGTATATAATAAAAAACTTGAAAAGCCGGAGGTGGACGGCAAAGAATGCCTTATGTGTAACGCCTGTAAGGAAGCCTGCCCAATTGAAAAAGCGAAAAATAAAAGCGAATGACAATAGAAAAGTTTTTTTTAAAACACTATTGAGAATAAAAATTAATTGCAATTACATTAAAACAAACGTAAAATACCCTCCTAGGTAAGGGTATAGCAAGCGGATATGATACGATTATTATCGGCAGCTTAAAAAGCCAGGTTGATTTTTAAAAATGAAGATTCAGGATCCTAAATTAGTTTTTAAAGAGTATTGTAAACGTCAAGGAATGCGCTATACTCCTGAAAGGGATTTAATTATTGAGGAGGTATACCGCAAAGATGGCCATTTTGATGTTGATAATCTTTTTTTACGTATTCGCAACAGGTTTCCTAAGACAAAGCTGGCTAAGGGTTCTATTTACCGCGCTGTGCCTCATCTTATTCGAACAGGATTAATTCGAGAGTCTCTTACAGATGCCGGGGATGTCTTTTATGAACATACTTTAGGCCATAGCCACCATGACCATATGAAGTGTTTGAAATGTGGAAAGATATTCGAGTTTTATGAACCAAGTATAGATAAAATCCAGCAAGAAATTTGTAAAAGGCGTAAATTTAAAATGATTCGGCATACTCATGTTATTGCCGGATATTGTAAAAATTGTTATACCAAGAAAAAGGAGGTGAAATAAGATGTCAAAGAAAATGGCTATTATTGGCTTACCTAACACTGGTAAAAGTCAGGTATTTAATAATCTTACTAAAGAGTATCATATGGTGGCTAATTACCCCTTTACTACTATTGAAATGAAAAGGGCTCATTGCCGTATAGGAGATGAAGTTTATGAGGTTATTGATACACCGGGCCTGCATTGTTTATATATCCATTCTGAAGAAGAACTGGCAGTTAGGGATATGCTTTTATTAGAAAATCCTGATGTTATTGTTCAATGCATTGATGCTAACTGCTTGAAACAGTCTCTTTTTCTTACGGCGGATTTATTAGAATTGGGAATACCTATGGTAATATCTTTAAAC
>JBDRIY010000095.1:0-8170 GCA_043815445.1 Candidatus Omnitrophota bacterium | reverse complement strand
GGCTGCTGCCAGTAAATTCCAGCCCATCTTGTTCCCGAATCATTCTTATATTCTACCCGCATACAGCTATCACCGCTAAAAGGCTTATTTTTATAACTAGTATTTAGTCTTAAGTCTTTAGCCGCGGTTGCCGGCATCCAGCCGCTGGGAATAAAATGATTATCTAATGAACCATTGTCAGCATAAACATAAAAAGGTAAATTTACCCTATCATCCTCTTTCCTTAATTCTGAATCGTAAATGTAAGCTATATCATCTAAATAAATTGTTTGTTCACCTTCAGATTGGTCAGTATTAAAAATTAAAGCGAATCCTCCGTTGATATAGGAAAGATCTTTTTCCACTAAGTTTATATAATATTGACGCCAATCAGTAGTTAACCTTATGGGGCCATATTCAATATCAAGGCTGTCAGCAAAGATTAGAGGTTCGTCGGTGATGACGTTTTTAATTATTCCTCCAACTTTAACCTTAGTTATTACTTCTCCGCCTTTTTTACCTTTAGCCATAAAAACAAGCTTGTTAAATCCTGACAAGTCAAAGCCGCTATCTTTACTGCCCCAGTTATTTTGCGCTGATTGCCAGTAAACTCCTGCCCAGCCCTTATTCTGAGATTTTTGCGCTGTATAAGTTAGTTCAATAGCAGTCGCACCTGAAAAAAATTCTTTTGTTGACTGGTCATTGAATTTTAAATCACCATAATCGCCCATCCAGCCGCTGGGAACAAAGTGGTTCTTAGGTGAATTTTTATCAGAATATATACAAAAAATATCTAGCGTTTTAGCTTCTTGAAGATTAGCGTTTTCAACTTTTTCAGTTATTTTTAGCGCTTCTTTAGCTTTTTCAATTTCTTCCAACATTTTAGTTTTATCAACTATTTTAGCGTCATCAACGTTCGCGGTTTTAGGGCTTATGGTTTCAGGTTCTTGAGCCCAAATTTTTTGAAACTGCGCGCAACAAATAACAATAGACAAACCGGCTGCCACCAATAACAATTTTCGCATATCTCCTCCTTCTGTGTAGGAATACCTTCTATGTGCTTGTGCCCGATAGGGTATCCATTATATTTTAATTATCTTTTCCCCAAAGTTCTTTATAAGTGTAGTAGGCTTTTTTAAGCTGCCTTAAGCAGGGCGAATTTTCTCCGTTGCCTTGACTGCATATACCAAGCCACTCTTCATGCATATAGCCGTCTAAAAAAGGCCCGCTGAAAAGTCCTTTTTTATCGTGATAAGCCGGTTCGTAAGCTTTCCACCATTCATCAAGCCATTCAAAGGTAACGCCGCCAATAGCGTTTCCCGCTCCATGGCTAAAAGAATTGGAACAAATATTTAACCAACAGGATTTAAGGTAGTTTGCCTGATATTCCTGGCTTTCTTCATTAGAATATCCTTTAGCATGAGAAGGAGCGCCATACTCGGTAATCATTGCCGGTTTTTCAGCGATTTGCCGGACTTCGTCCCAAAGCCCCAAGAAGCCGTATTTTCCCCGATAAGAATTTGTTCCGAAAATGTCCACATTAAGGCAGTATCGCGCGAAAATATCTAAATATAAAGTATCTCCGGAAACAATAGCTACCGGCCTTTTTCCTGTATCTAAAGATTTTATAAGAAGAGCTGCTTGATTCACGAATTTAAAAAAGCTTTCCGGTTTTTTATCGGCGTTACAGCCTAAACCATAAACATTTTCATTACCTAAAAGCCACATTAAAATATAAGGCTCATCTTTAAACTCGTTGACCATCTTCCTGACGCTTTCAAGCATATTTTTTTGATGTTCGGGGTTATCATAGTCTGTTCCTGCTTCCCAATTAGCTCCGCTCCCTAAAGCGTATTTTCCCAGAAAATCACCTAGTATTATGTATATACCATATTTTTCGTAGATTTGGCTAAGAACTTTTTTATTTAGTTCAAAAGGCTGGTGATATAACCGTAAAACATTTACTCCCATTTCTTTCATAAGCTGGAAATCGCCAATTATATTTTCTCCCTGGTCCTGAATATTATTATTATTTTTATCTACCCAGCTTTCATAAGGAGAATCGATTAAACCGTTTTTATCTAAATCCTGAGTTGTCCAGTTTTGCAAGGTTCCGTCATCAGGAGATTCTCCGGCTCTTGTAGGCGCGTAGGTAACTCCCTTAATTATGAAAGGTTTATCATTAACAAATAATTGCCAATCGCCGTTTTTATATTTAGCAAGCTTAATCTTATCGCCTCTTGAAGCCATAATTTTATTAAAATTTCTTTTTCTAGCCCAGGTTATTCTAGGGGCAATTTTTCGCTCCCAAAATGATTTTCTTTTTAGCTCTCCCGGATGGACAATAAAAACATCATTTCTAATGTCATTGTCATAACCATCAACTATATCAATACTATCGCCGGATAGTTTAAGCTCTAACTCAGGGTTTTTTTCAAGAAGATACTTCAGCCGGTAAATAGCTGCTTTAGCAACATACCAGGGGGTGTGCCAGTAAGTCCAGCTATAACTGTGGGGAAAATGCACTAATAAAGCATAGTAACCTTTAACTGCCTGTTTAATCAAGCCGCTCTTTTCTAAAAGTTCAGCTACATAAAATTGCCGGACAGCATCAGATTCAGGGGCTGTGCTCCATTTATAAAAAGCAGTACTTAAGTCACGGGAATTTAGGACTTGCCAGTGGTCGATTTTAAATAGTTTTTTTCTTATTTTAACATACTCAGGATCAAACTTTACTGAGTTTGTATTAGGATATATGCCTTCTCCGGTTGCTTTAGCTAAACCAATGGGATTATTTATAATATACCTATAATCTTTTGTCCCTACACCTTTAAACTTTCCATATTTAGCATAATTAACCGGAAACTCACTGCCTTGATCATGAAGTTTGATCTTAGTTTTTACAACATCTTCAATATTTTCAACATCTTCTATCCGGCCGGTTATCAGCTTTTTTAGAGTAATCTCAGCTTTTTCTTTTATTGACCAAAACCACCCTCTAGGATCAAAACTTTGGGCCCAAGGATATTTATTAATAACTTCTTCAAAAGTTTTTTTTGCCTTTTCAACTTCACCTGTCTTCATTAAAGCTTCGCCTTTTATAAAATAACAAGTTGCCACATCATTCATAACAGTATATTTGCCTTCTTCGCCTTTAGGCGCGAAATCACTAAGTTCAATAGCTAAATTGTCAGCTTCTTGTGAAAATTTAGCAATACATTCAGCCGTAATCTCATAAACTTCTTTAAACTCTTTATTTCCCGAAGCCGCCCAAGCCTTATTAACATACTTGATAGAAGCTTCCTGCGCCAAGCAGGCCGCAGGTAACAAAATACAGATAATCAGTATTAAGCAGTAAATCAAGCATCGAGTATCGAGTATCGAGTATCGAGTATTCATCCCACCATCGCTCCCGCGGTTATTCCCTTGATAATCTGTTTTTGCATTCGTAAATAAAGAATAATTATAGGCAAAGCCGCTATAGTTAAGGAAGCCATAAGAAGGGTATGCTGAATTATATTTTTGTTATAGAATTCCATTAAACCTACTTGAAGCGGCATAAGGCTGTTGTCGGTAAACATAAGTGATGCTAAAACAAACTCATTCCAAACGTTTAAAGCGTTAAATATTATGACTACTGCTAAAGCCGGAGCAACTAAGGGCAAGCCTACATGCCACCAGATTTGCAGTTTATTACATCCATCAATACGGGCGGCATCTTCTAAATCGCGGGGCAGCTGGTCAAAAAAGGTTTTTAACAAATATATACTTAAAGAAAGCCCCATATTTGACATAGCAAGAATATAGCCTCCCCGGTTAATCAAATGAAGTTTATTCAAAAGGATATAAACCGGAACAAAGCCTGCAGGTAAAGGTATCATCATCGCGGTTAAAAACAAAAAAAATATAAAATTCTTTCCGGGAAAATTTAACCTTGAAAAGGCAAATGCTGCCAAAGAAGAAACAATAACTATAAAAAAGACAGTAGCAAAGGTATAAAAAATACTGTTAAAAAAATAAGACCCCAGCTTTCCTTTAAAAAGAGCAATTTTATAATTTTCAAAATTAAGGCTGGAAGCTAATTTAAGGCCGGAATCCTGGCGAAATTCTTGTTCAGTCTTAAAAGAGGCATTAAGCATCCAAAAAAGCGGGCAAATACAGCTTAAAGCTACACTTAGAAGAAAAACATGTAAGAGAATAAGGGCAATAATTTTTTTAGTTCGGTAATACACCCCAGCGCCTCCGTATCCATTTAGATACATTAAACATACAAAAAGATATCGCGACAAGAATAGCTCCCAAAACTATACCTTCAGCGCAGGCTAAACCTACCTGGCTGCCGCGTAAATGATTATAAATTCTCATTACCGGAACTTCTGTTAAGCCCCCTGCTCCTCGGGTAAGCGCTAAAATCATCGCGAAAGCCTGCATAGTGCCTAATATCGTAAGAACTAGAATCAAAGAAATTACCGGCATAAGTAAAGGCAGGGTAATTTTAAAAAAACTTTGTAAAGGGCTCGCGCCGTCAATCTTGGCGGCTTCATATAGCTGTTCAGGGATAGTTTGGAGCCCGGCAAGAAAAATAATGAATGCCCAGCCAAACCCTTTCCAGCAATGAACTAAAGCTGTAGTTAAAAGCACGCTGTCTTTTCCCAGCCAGTTTTGAGCCAAAACTCCTAAACCGGCCTTATCTAACCATTGGTTTAGGATCCCAGGGTTAGATATGAGAATTTCCCGCATTAGCAAGCCAATAATTATTTCTGATAAAACAGGTAGAATAAAAAATACAACTCTATAAATTTTACCGGTTTTTATAGCTTTATCAACCCCTAAAGCCAAAGCAAAAGCTAAAATATTTTGAAAGGTTAAAGCCCAAAAAGTAATAAAGCCGCCGTTATATATAGAGCGCCACCATTCTTTATCGTAAAGAATAATCTCTTTAAAATTAGCTAAACCTACAAATTCAGAATAATAAATACCGTCTCCCCGCTGAAAACTTAGAATAAAACTATAAATAAAAGGGTAAATGTAGAATATTGAGAAAATAAGCAGTGCGGGAAAAACAAAAGAAAAATCAGTAACTTTACTTTTTAATGAATAGTTCATCTTTAATGAGACTTGGACTTTTCAGAGAAAAGTCCCTAGCCGAATTAAACCCTGAGTACCCGAAGGGTCTCATATAGGTTATCCTTCATCTTTAATGATCCGCCTTAGGCGGGGAATTAAACCCTGAGTACTCAAAGGGCCTCGTACAGGTTATCTTTTACCTTCGCATAACTCTAATTTTTACTTCTTGAATTTCAGCAGCAACTTCCTCAGGAGTTTTTATGCCCATAACAATTTGCTGCAAGCCCTTAATTAACACTTCAGTTACACGAGAATCTTCATTATACGGCCATATATTAGGATGAGTCAGAATATTCAAGTCGTTAGTCAGGCTTTTAAGAGTTTGTGAAAGCCCCTGTTCACAGTTTTTTATTGACGGGAGATTGTTGGTCTTAACAGCAAGAAATTCCTGCTGATTTTTTCCGGTAAGCCATTTTAGGAACTGAACTGCTTTTGTTTTGTTGGTAGATTTAGCGTTAATCATAAAAGAAGAGCCTGCTCCTCCCCAAATTTTAATTGGCAGGGCTTTAGATACTTTGGGTAAGGGGAAAAAAGCGTATTCTAAATTAGGCGCAAGCTGTTTATACACGTTAATCGCCCAACTTCCGTTAAAGGAAAATGCTGCTTCTCCTTTTGAAAATGAATCTTCAGCCTCTTTGTTGATCATAGTGGTGATATTTGAAGCTAAAATACCTGATTCTCTTATTTTAGTAAATAAAGAAAGAGTCTCTATCCATTGTTTATCAGTATATGGTATATCTCCCTTGAGAGTATCAAGGAATTTCTTTTCGCCCATTAAATTAATTGCCCACTCTACTGCTAAAGCATTAAGCAGCCAGCCCTCGCCCCACCCGCAGACAAACCCATCAACCCCTAAAGTTTCTTTTATCTTTTTAGCCATAGTTAATAACTCTTCAAGGCTATCAGGAGAGTTCTTGGGGTTAAGGCCTGCTTTAGCGAATAAAGCTTTGTTATAAAGAAATTCCATTACTGTAATATCAATAGGCACCCCATAATATCCCTGATGTACGGTATAGGGATTTTCTTTTTTAAAACTAGTTACATCTAAAGCTTGAGGATAAAAACTGTTTTCCCAAATTTTTTTATTTTCTTCCATATAAGGCGTTAAATTTAAGATATAGCCGGCTTTAATAAAAGAAGCTAAAGTCTTTTTTTCGCCTAATATGCCGAATACGTCGGGAAGCCGGCCGGCTCTTGCCGCGGCAATAACTTTTTGAGAATAGATATCAGGAGGGGAAAAAAGCTTAAATTCTATCTTTGTTCCTGTTTCATTTTCATATTTTTGGGCGAGTTCTGAAAAAGCATCATCTCTGTCATTCATCCAATGCCAGATAGTCAGTTTATCCTCTACTGTTTTTTGAGAAGAACAGCTTGACAGCATAAACGTGAAAATAAAGATAGTTATAATTTTTAATAAATCCTTCATCTACTCCTTTAGCACAACATTTAACTATGCCTGACTACATAGATTAATCAAGACATCCGGTAGGATGCCTTGGATTAATCAACAGAGACTTACCTTTATTAACAAAGGTAATATATTTTAGCATAAATTAGGTATTTAGGCAACACTAATCAAAAACCACAGTCTTGTTGCCGTAAACCAGGATTTTTCGTTCTAAATGCCGGCGAACAGCCCGGCTAAGGACTATTTTTTCTAACTCTCGGCCTTCTCTTTTAAAATCATCTAAAGAATCTCTATGGCTTACCTGGACAATATCTTGTTCAATAATTGGGCCTTGGTCTAATTCTTCAGTAACATAATGACTGGTAGCACCAATAATTTTTACTCCCCGCTGATAAGCTTGGCGGTAAGGATTCGAGCCTATAAATGCCGGCAAAAAGGAATGATGAATATTGATAATACGGTTAGAAAACTTTTCCACGAATTGTTTTGTGAAAATCTGTCCATATCGGGCTAAAACAATTATTTCAATATTTTCTTTTTTTAATAAAGCTAACTCTTTTTTTTCAACCTCGGATTTATTTTTATGGTTTTTAGAAAATTTGTAAAACTTCACACCAAAGCTTTTAGCAATAGCAGCAATATTAGAATGGTTACTAATGATTAAAGGAATTTCACAGTTAAAGTGATTTTGCTTATATTTAAGAAGCAAATCATATAAGCAGTGTGTAGATTCAGAGACAAAAATAGCTAAGCGAGACAGGTCATTTTTAAAGTGAAGCGACCAACTCATTTGAAATTTTTTAGCTAAAGGCAGAAAGCTTTTTGCTATGTTGTTCTTGGCAATAGTAAAGTCACGCAAAGACCATTCAATACGCATAAAAAAGGTATTAGTCTGCGAATCAATATGCTGGTCAGCATGCTCAATATTTCCGTTATTTTTGTAAATAAAGGAGGTTGTAGCGGCAGTGATGCCTTTTTTATCCGGGCAAGATATGAGTAATGTCGCGGTATTCACCGTATTCAAGGAAAAATTTTATTTAAATACTTGAAGTATTCGCTATCGGTTGTTAGTAGTAGAGTTGAACTTTCGTTAATCGTATTTTTATAGGTTTCTAAAGTTTTTAAGAAAGAGAAAAAGTCAGGATCTTTGCTGTAAGCCTCAGCATAGATTTTTGTAGATTCAGCGTCAGCGCTGCCTTTTATTTCTTGAGCTTTTTTATAAGCTTGAGATGAGATTATTTTGAGTTCTTTTTCTGTCCGGCCCTCTATCTCAGCTCTGATTCCTCTTCCTTCTGAACGATATTGCTCAGCCGCGCGCCTTCTTTCAGCAATCATACGTTCGTAAACTTTAAGTTTAACTTCTTCAACATAATTTATACGCTTCACCCTAACATCTATAAGCTCAATACCATATTGAGGCGCTAACACTTTCGCTTTTTTTACTATATCTTCCCTAATCTTATCACGGCCTATTTTTATTTCCTCTAAGGCCCCTTCTTCAATAAATTCTTCATTTTTTTCTATTTTCTCACTTTCACTAATTAATCTATTTGATGAGCGGACAATTTCAATTAGATTTTGAGAAGTAACCGCGTCTCTGACCGCGGAATCAATAATATCATCAAGCCGGGCATGAGCGCCCATTTCATTGGCGAC
>JBDRIY010000094.1:0-20714 GCA_043815445.1 Candidatus Omnitrophota bacterium | reverse complement strand
TTATTTAGTGAACTTTAGCTCCTTTTTGGGCAGCTGATCCGCTTTCTATAAATCAAAATACTCTTTTATGGTAATGAATTCTACTTCTTTTTCAAGGGCTGGTAATCTTTCTTTTAGGAAATCTATAGTATTTTTACGGGGATGGGCGATAATGATTATTTTTCCTTTTTCTTTTGCTTTTTCTATTAGCACACTCATCCGGCCGGTAATCTCTTTTAAATCATCTATAGAGTCTAAAAACCCTTCGTTATACCCGCAAATCATCCCTTCTTCTCTAGCTATCTTATAAGCTACAGATTCCAAAGATGTGCGGCTGTCAACAAAAACTAAACCTCTTTTTTTTATTTCTTTTAATATAATCTCCATAAGTTTAGGGTCTTCAGTAGCTTTTGAACCCATATGGTTATTGATCCCAATAGAGATTCTTATGGAATTAAGGTAACGGCGAAGTAAAAAAATAGTTTCCCTTTGGCTTAAATCACTATTTATAAACCTATACTTGTTAGTTTTAAAAACATCTTTGTTCTTGGGTTGAAGAGGCAGGTGAATAAAAACCGAAAGCCCGCAGCGGGAAGCTATATGAGCGATATTTTTTGAAAATTTTAAACCAGGAATTATCGAAACTGTCAGCGGAATGCCTAAAGAGTATATCTCCTTTAAATCATTTAAACTTTCTCCTAAATCATCAAAAATCAAGGCTATTTGCGGCCGAATAATTGCTTCAGCGCTGCTGAAAGGAGAAAAATCATTCTTCTTACTTAGAGATTTATAGAAAATTATAGGGGTAATAATGAGAACTGCAAGGAGAGCTGCTTTTATAGTTTTAACCATTCAGTAAATTTAAAAATTCTAAATAAGCTTGTTTTGGGCCTTTATTCTTTAATATGGCGCTGCCTACGCATATATCATCAGCGCCGGCGTTTTTGGCGCTTAGCGCATTATTAAGTTTTATTCCTCCGTCAATTGAAACTTTTTTATCCGGATGTTTAGCTTTAAAAGCTTTTATTTTTTCTAAAACTTGAGAAATAAAACAAGCGCCGTAAAATCCGGGATTAACCGATAAAAAAAGAACAGTATCGACTTTATCCACAAGATATTCAATTTCTTCTATGACAGTCGGAGGATTTATGGCAAGGCCTACACTCATTCCCGCTTCTCTTATTTTAGCAATTATTTCAAGGTGATCTTTCTGAATTTCAAAATGGTAAATTATTTTTTCAGTTCCTGCTTTTTTAAAAGGCTCAAGCCACTCCAAGGGGTTACTGACCATAAGATGAGCCTCAGATCTAATAGCCAGTTTCAATCCTTCCAGGCCTGAAATAGTAATACTACCTGAAGGAACAAACTCCCCATCCATAATATCTATTTGGACGTAATCACAAAACTGGGAGCAAGTTTTTAACATTACCAAGAGCTCTTCTTTTTTATCAGTAAGCAGAGCTGGAATAATCCTATTCATTTTGTTTTGCCCATCCTTGTTTAGAAAGCTTTTTATAAACGCAAAGATAATCTTTTTTCCAATGAGTTTTTAATATTTCCTGGACCGGAACGCAATCGAATTTCTCTCCCTTAACACTAATGTGTTCGCCAAACCTTTGAGTATAAATTTTACAATAAAATTTGCCGGTCTTTTCTTTTTTCAAATGCTCGCAAGGATCATCATAAGCTCCACAACACCCCCCGCACCTTATACATAAACTTTCCCATTCTTTATTTTTATCTTTAAAGTATTTCGTTAGCATTTTATTCGCAAGAACAATTCATGAAACACCCTTACAATTTACTTGAAAAGATTGTAGGTAATTATTAAACCGCTAAAAACTATAGAAACCATTGACATTAGTTTTATCAATATATTTAAAGACGGCCCAGCTGTATCTTTGAAAGGATCTCCCACAGTATCTCCGCAAACCGCGGCCTTATGAGCGTCCGAACCTTTCCCTCCCAGGTTTCCTTCTTCAATATATTTTTTAGCGTTATCCCAGGCGCCGCCGGAATTGGCCATCATAACCGCGAGAACAAAACCTGATGCTAACGCTCCTACTAAAAGCCCAGCCTCAGCTCTTACTCCTAAAAGTAAGCCAATTACAATAGGCACAATGATAGCTAGGATAGAAGGCAAAATCATCTCTTTTTGAGCGGCTTTTGTGGTTAAAGTAACACAAGTTGAGTAATCAGCTTGAGCTTTACCGTCAAGCAGGCCTTTTATTTCTCTAAAACTGTCTTCGAACCTCTTCTATAATAGAAGCTGCTGTCCTTCCTACTGCCCGTAAGCTTAAAGAGCAGAATACAAAAGGCATCATCGCTCCGATAAATAATCCTACAATAACATTAGGATCTAATAAACTTAAATCCACATTTACTTTAACCCCTAAGCGGGTTGCTTCATGAATAATATGATCTTTGTAGGCGACTATTAAAGCCAGGGCAGTTAAAGCAGCTGAACCTATAGCAAAACCTTTTCCGGTTGCCGCTGTGGTGTTACCTAAAGAATCAAGCTGATCAGTTCTTTTTCTTACTTCCGGAGGAAGCTTTGCCATTTCAGCAATTCCTCCGGCATTATCAGCAACCGGGCCATAAGCATCAGTAGCTAAAGTTATACCTAAGGTAGAAAGCATACCTACAGCAGAAATTCCCACTCCATAAAGCCCCATAGAAGGAGTTTTTGCTCCTCCGCTTACTAGATAACTTGCTAATATCGCGATCCCTACAGTAACTACCGCGCCTATGGGAGAAAACATACCTAAAGCTATTCCTTCAATGATTATAGTAGCCGAGCCGGTCTTTGAAGATTTAGCTAAATCCCTTGTAGGCTTATATCCCGCGGAAGTAAAAAACTCGGTAAAATAGCCTATAAACACTCCGGCTAAAAGCCCTATTACTACTGCTCCAAGAATTCCTATATACTGCCGGCCCAAAACAAACCAAACAATTATAAAAGCAAAAACAACAACCAATCCCGATGCTGTCCATATACCTTTTCGCAAAGCCGTGAGCAATGATTTTTGATCCGCATTCTCTTTTGTTTTCACAAAAAAGAAACCAACTAACGAAGCAACAACCCCGCATGCAGCCATAAGCATTGGAGTGACTATCCCCTTTAAGCCCAACCCAGCTGCAGCTGCCAAAGCCATTGTAGCTACTATGGCGTCAACATAAGACTCGTATAAATCAGCTCCCATACCAGCAACATCACCCACATTATCGCCTACCAGATCAGCTATAACCGCTGGATTGCGGGGATCATCCTCGGGAATTCCCGCCTCAACCTTACCAACTAAGTCAGCACCAACATCCGCGGCTTTAGTAAATATTCCTCCCCCTAAACGGGCAAATAAAGCATAGCTTGAAGCACCCATACCAAAACAAAGCATTGTAGAAGTAATTGCCATAAATTTATCAAAACCTAAAGGTATAGGATGAGACGAATACCACCAGTTAAGTATACAGTACCAGGCCGCTAAGTCTAAAAGGCCTAATCCCACAACCATAAATCCCATAACGCTTCCTGAAGAAAAAGCAACCCGTAAGCCTTTGTTCAAACTTTTAGATGCCGCGTGAGCAGTGCGCGCGGAAGAATTTGTGGAAATCCACATTCCTATCCAGCCGCAAAGCGCTGACCATAAACCGCCGGTTAAAAAAGCAAAGGGAACAAAGATAACTAAAAACCCTTTCAAAGCCATTACTAAAAGAATGATGAAAACAGCAGCAAAAAATATAGCTACAACTTTATATTGCTGGCGTAAATAACCTCTTGCTCCTTCTGATATGTAACTAGCAATTTTTTTCATCTCTGGAGTGCCTTCAGAATGCTTAAATATATTTCGTACAAGGTATCCGCAAAAACCCAAAGCAAGAAGTGAGCCCGCAAAAACAATTGAAATCTGATTCATAACCCTCCTTGATACAACCTTCGGTTATACCTGATTATACCGGTTTAAAACCGATTACACCGATTATTTTTCCCCAATCTATGTAATCTTTTTCTAATATAGGTAACCAGACATCCGAAAAATGTCTTTATCTCTTAAATATTGCTTCTCTTTTCCGCCCTACAGAAATAAATTCAGCCTTAGCCTCTGTCCACTCTTCAATAAAACTAACATAATCCTTGGCTTCCTGGGGTAAATCCATAAAATTTCTTACCCCGCTTACACTACCCTGCCAGCCTCTAAATTCTTTATAAATAGGTTCTATTTCCTCTAACCGGTAAGGAAACTCCTCTAAAAGTTTACCCTTATATTTATAACCCACGCAAACCTTTATTGCTTCCAGTTCATCCAAAACATCAAGTTTAGTTATAACTAGCTGGGTTACATTATTAACTATTACCGACCGTTTCAGCAAAACTAAATCAAGCCACCCGCATCTACGAGGCCGGCCGGTAGTAGCTCCGAACTCAGATCCTTTATCGCGAAAATAATTTAATTGTTCCCCTTCAAGCTCAGTAACAAATGGGCCTTCGCCAACTCTTGTAGTATAGGCTTTGGTTACTCCTATAACTTTACTTATGGGAACAAAAGCAAGGCCTGAGCCTAAAGAAGCATTAGCGGAAACTACTGAAGAAGAAGTTACAAAAGGATAAGTTCCAAAGTCCACGTCTAAAAAAGCTCCTTGAGCCCCTTCAAACAAGAAACGCTTTTTTCTTTCCTTGTAAAAATGTTCAACTAAATCACAAACATAAGGTTTTAATATACTCGCGAAAGTTTTGTATTCTTCGTAAATGGGCTTAAAAGAAAATTCTTCAAAGGCGTAAACTTTCTTCAATATAGCGTTTTTTTCTCTTAGATTATCTTCAAGCTTTAAAGCAAAAACCTCAGGATCAATAAAGTCAACCATCCGTATCCCGCAACGCGAAACCTTATCCACATAACAAGGCCCAATGCCCCGCTTAGTTGTGCCTATCTTTTGTATACGATCTTTTTCTCTTAACGCGTCCATTATCCTGTGATAAGGCATAATCACATGGCTTAAAGCTGAGATTTTTAAATTATCGCAAGAGACACTTATCCCTTGAGCTTTCAAAGAATTTATTTCTTCAATCAAAACTTTCGGATCAACAACTACGCCGTTACCAATCGCACAAATCTTATCCTTATGTAGAATGCCCGAGGGAATAAGATGAAAAACAAACTTTTTGCCTTTAGCGACTACGGTATGGCCGGCATTGTTCCCGCCTTGAAAACGGACAACGATATCGCTTTCACGGCAAAGATAATCAATAACCTTGCCCTTGCCTTCATCTCCCCATTGTAATCCTACTAATACTGAATTCATAACTAAATTATATAAGGCATAGAACGCAGCGCATAGAACACAGCGAAAAAATAAAAAAGTTAATATTCTTACGCTATGCGCTTTGCACTTTGCGCTATGCTGTTTTACGGCGTCATTGTAAAGATTTTCCTGGCAATATCCGGATGTTGAGCTACAAATTTTAGTTCATCTTCAACCAAAGGTTTTTGATTATGAACGTTAGCATATCTTGCTAACTCTAATATCTCTCTTGCTTCTTTATCATCTTTAAATTTAACCGACAAACGGTCATAAACATTTCTGAAGCCCTTTATTCCCGAATACTCCCCAACAGTTATGTTTCTTCCCGTATCAACAATTTCAGGTTCACCTCTGCCCAAAGCTTCATAATCATAAAGCTCGTAATTTCTCCTATTTTTTAAAGCTCCGTCAGCATGAATTCCTGACTCATGAGCAAAAGCATTAGCTCCTACTCCAGGATGATTTATGGGAATAGGAATGCCGAAGGCGTAAGAAGCGTACTTACTTATTTTCCAGGCTTTTTTTAAGTTTATCTTAGGATCAAGTTTATATTTCTGCATCCCACTACCGTACTTAATCGCTAAAATAACACTAACAAGGTCAGCATTACCAGCTCTTTCGCCTACCCCGTTTACGCAAGTATTGATATAAGCGTCTACCCCTGAATTAAGCGCTGCTTTTGCTCCGGCAATAGAAGTTGCCACGACAAGTCCAAGATCATTATGGCAATGTAATTCTACAGGCACCTTTGCCTTATTCAAAACTACTGATATTCTTTCGTAGATAGAATAAGGGGTATCAAAACCCAAAGTATCACAATACCTAAACCTATCAGCTCCGGCCTCTGCGGCTGCTTGAGCAAATTCCGTTAAGTATTCAAGCCGGGAACGCGAAGCATCTTCAGCGTTCACTCCTACTGCTTTTGCTCCTAGTTTTTTCGCGTATTTCACGGCTGACATCATATTTTTTATAACTTCAGCATGAGTAAGCCTACCCTGAAACTTATGTTCTATCATCAAATCCGAAGTTGAAATAGAAAGATTTAAATATTCAAGCCCTGGCGCGTTTTTAAAAGCTGTTTCAACATCAGACTTTATAGCCCTAATCCAACCTGAAAGCCTTAAGTGCTTTATATCCTTTTGTTTAACCAATTCAAGATTAGCGTTAATGTAATTAATCTCGTGATTAGTTGTAGGAAACCCAAACTCACTCTGAAATATTCCCATCTGGTCAAGATAAATATTAAGCATTGTCTTTTGAAGTTTGGATAAGCATATCCGCGAAGTTTGAACTCCATCACGATTAGTCACATCAACAATATAAATTTTTGGCATAATTCTCCCTTTTTTTAAAAATTCGAATATCGAAATTCGGATTTATTAACAATATATTCATAACTTTATACACTTCAAAGAAACAATATCAGGATTAGCTTTAATCTTATTCACTACTTCTTCATCCAAAGGATTATCTAAATTAAGAATAGTCAGAGCTTCTTGCTTAGCGGCAGTCCGGCCTAAACTCATATTAGCAATATTTATACCGCGAGAACCTAAGGTTGTGCCTAAGAAACCTATCACACCCGGCTTATCCTTATTATTTATTACTAACATATGTTCAGATGGAGCAACTTCTATATAAGTATTATCCACTTTGACAAACCTAGCCTCTTTACTGCCGAAAAGAGTTCCTTCAAGCAAACGATCTTCTTTATCCGTAACAACTTTGACTTTAATAGAATTGACATACTCTTTTTCTTCTCGAATCTTTATCTGCTCTATTTTAATACCGCGAGCCTTAGCGATTTCTAAAGCATTTATATAATTTACATCTTCCTCTAACTGCTTGTAAAGAATGCCCCTGATAAAAGCCGCGCCTATAACATCAACTTTATAGGAAGAAATTTCGCCTAAATAAGATATCTTCACCTCTTTTACTCTGCCTTCAACAAACTGAGAAATAAACTTACCCATTTTTTCAGCCAAGCCAAAATAAGGCTCAATAGTTTTATAGGTCTCGGGGTCAAGCTGAACATAATTAACCGCGTTTCTTATTGCTTTGCCTAAAAGAGCTTCTTTAACGCAATTAGCAACTTCAATAGCAACATTCAATTGAGCTTCATCAGTAGAAGCGCCTAAATGAGGAGTGGCGATAAAATTATCTAATTCTAAAAGTTTAGATTCTAAAGGCGGCTCTTTTAAAAAAACATCTAAGGCCGCTCCGGCGATTTTGTTCACTTTCAAAGCCTCATATAAAGCATCTTCATCAATTACTCCTCCCCGGGCGCAGTTAACTATAAAAGCTTTTGGTTTCATTAAAGCTAACTCTTGGGCCGAAATCAAATTTCTAGTTTGATCTGTAAGAGGCGTATGCACAGTAATAAAATCAGCGCTTTTTAATATATCTTTCAAGCTGGCTAGCTTTACTCCTATTTTTTCGGCAATCTCCTGAGTGACAAAGGGGTCATATACCAGCACTTCCATACCAAAAGCCAGAGCACGATTAGCAACTTCCTTGCCAATGCGGCCTAAGCCCACGACTCCCAATGTTTTAGAGTATAACTCCATACCTTTAAATTTAGCTCTTTCCCATTTTTTACTTTTTAACGAAAGATAAGCCTGAGGAATATTTCTGGCCGCGGCAAGTATTAAGGCAAAAGTCTGCTCACAGGTAGATATAGTATTTCCTCCGGGAGCATTCATCACAATAATTCCTTTTTTAGTCGCGGCCGCCACATCTACGTTATCCACTCCAACCCCAGCTCTTCCAATAATCTTTAAATTATCAGCTTTTTCAATAATATCAGCTGTAAGCTTTGTGCTGCTTCTTATTATAATAGCTTGATAATCTCCTATTATCTCCTTAAGTTCCTGAGGCTTTAAGCCGTATTTACAGTCAACCTGGAAACCCGAATCTTCTAATATCTTTATGCCTTGCGGCGATAGCTTATCCGATATAATAATTTTGATATTATCAGCCATATAAAACCTCCTCTAAACGAGCGATTGAGGATCCTAATTTAAATTTATAACCTAAATCTTTCAAGGCCTTTTCTAAAAGCGAAAAACAAGCGATTAAATCCTGTTCATTTATCCAGCCCATATGAGCAATTCTAAAAATCTTATCTTTTGCCTGATCTTGCCCCCCGGCAATGCTCATACCGAATTCATTTCTTAAAATTTTAACCAGCTCTGATGATTTAACTCCTTGAGGAGAGCAAATAGCAGTCACTGAGGCTGACGGGTTCTTAGAAAAAATTTTAAGCCCCAGAGCTCCCGCGGCTTCTCTGGCTGCCTGCGCCATTTTTTCAAACCTTTTAAGCCTTGCTTCTACTCCATCCTTAACTATAAAATCCACCGCTTCTCTTAAACTTACAATGAGAGATACCGCGGAAGTATAAGGAGTGTCGTTCTTTTGATAACTTTTAAGAGCCTTAGCTAAATCAAAATAATACTTAGGCAAATTAGAATTCTTAACAGCATTCTGAGCTTTTTCGCTTAAGCTGATAAACGCTAAGCCCGGAGGAAGCATTAAACCCTTTTGCGACCCGCTCACCACAACATCAACCCTCCATTCATCAGTCCGCAAAACATCCTGGCCCAAGCCGCTTATCGCATCTACCACTAAAAGCGCGCCTTTTTCTTTAGTAACTTTGGCAATAGCCTTTATATCATAAACTGTAGCGGTTGAAGTCTCGCAAAGAGTAGTAAGAACACCTCTTACACCTTTGTTCTTGTCTAAAAGCTCACTTAAATCTTTAGCTAAAGGAGCGCTCCCCCACTCTACATCCATTTCAATAACATCTAAGCCGAAAGCTTTGCCTATCTCAGCCCATCTTTCGCCAAACTTTCCTCCACGGATAGCAATAACTTTATCGCCTTTAGAAAATAAGCCGGAAACAGACGCTTCCATAGCTCCTGTTCCGGAACTCGAAAGTATAAAAACCGGGTTCTTAGTACAAAAGATATCTTTTAATCCGCTGTGAGCCTGTTCAAGAATCTCGCGAAACTCATCAGTGCGATGATGCATTATCTCTCGCGAAAGGCTCTCTCGGACAAAAGAAGGAACTGGCGAAGGCCCTGGAGTCATTAAAAATCTACGTTTCATGTTGTTCTCCTATGTTAAAAACGGGCTGGCACAAGGCCAGCCCCTGCACAAATTATTATTTCTTATCAAAATTTGTAGACATAACTACTTCATCCACTATTCCGTAAATCTTAGCTTCCGGCGCGGTCATAAAATAATCTCTATCTACATCCTTTTTTATATCTTCTAAAGATTTGCCGGTATGAGAAGATAAAATTCCGTTCAGCTGCTCTCTTATTCTTAAAATTTCCTGGGTCTGACGGGATATATCTTCAGCAGTTCCCTGAACTCCTCCCCAAGGCTGATGAATCATAATTCGCGAATTAGGCAAAGCATATCTTTTTCCTTTTTTTCCGGCGCAAAGAAGCACCGCGCCCATAGAGGCAGCCTGGCCTACACAATAGGTAGCCACATCACACTTCACAAACTGCATTGTATCATAAATAGCCATTCCCGCAGTAATCACTCCTCCGGGAGTATTAATATAAATACTTATATCTTTGTTCATATCATCCATCTGTAAAAATAACATTTGAGCGATTATAGAGTTAGCAACGTAATCATCAATAGGCGTGCCGATAAATATAATCCTATCTTTAAGCAGCCGCGAATATATATCATAAGCCCGCTCTACCCTTCCAGTTTGCTCGATAACCATAGGAACATACATTTGATTCTTCATAAATACCTCCCCTCGTTTAAAATTCCAAATTCCAAGCATCAAATTACAAATAAATCTCAAATCTCAAAATCCAAATTCCAATAAAGAGTTTCTTTGTTTGGAATTTGAATATTGGAATTTCCAGCCCGAGGCTGGTCAGCCTTTGGCTGAATTGGTGATTTGGAATTTGTTATTTGGAATTTTTCATTCATACTTTGCTTGGCTCAAAACAAGCCCTAAAACTGCATCTCCCAAACTATCATTTACTTCTATGCTTTCCGCGCGGGCGATTGCTTCTAAAATATAAAATAATTTTATATCCTCCCGGGCAGGCTCCTGTAATTTGCTTTCTAAATCTTTTTTATACTTATCTATGTCTTCCTGTGAAACTCCTTTAACCCGCAAATTATAGCTTTCTCTGTCAACGAGTTCCCGATGATGCCTTTGAACTTCACCCTCAGGCAAATCAACTTTAACCGACTTTAAAAGGTGTTCTTTAACCTGACTGTCTATATTCTGGCGCCTTTGACGGGACTTTTCAAGAAACAATTGGGCTTTTATAGACTCTCTTAGCTCAGCCGCGTTAGGATAAGCCGCCCACTTAGCAATATTATCATCATCTAAATCTTTGTTAAGGCTTTTTTTAATTCCCTCTTTTAAATTAGTTAATATCTTTTCTATCTCGATCTCTTTTACTTCGGCCTTATGGCTTTTAATTTTTATTCCTTTGTAAATGCTTTCCTTAATTTCTATTTCCGGCTTAACTTCAAACTCAGCAGAAAAAAATAAAGCTTGAGGCTTAAACTCAATACCGCTTATATCGGGGTTGCCTGCCGGCACGATATTATTCTCTTCTAAAGCCTTTTGATAAAAAATAGGCAATGACTTTTTCAAAAACTCATTTTTCAAAAAATCTCCATGATGTTTTTCTAATATTTCCAAAGGAGCCGTACCAGGCCTAAAACCAGGAACTTTAAGATTTTTAGAATTCTGATGATAAGCCTCTTTTCTTTCTTTTAAAAATTCCTCTCCATTCACCTCTACCTTAATTTTACGTTTTAACTTATCTAACTTTTTAATTTCTACTTCCATCGCTTCTTCTCCTTTCTAAATGCTAACAAATATAAGTAATATCAGTTTTCATCCGCGTCTATTACATTCTAAAATCATGGCCTAGATAAACTTTTCTTGCTTCAGGATTGCTTATTAAATCATCTGAAGTCCCTGAAATCAAAATTCTACCCTCAGAAATCAAATAAGCTCTATCCGTAATCGAAAGAGTTTCCCTGACATTATGATCAGTAATAAGGATACCTATGCCTTTATCCCTCAATTCGGAAATAATTTCTTTTGCCTCTCCTACCACTATAGGGTCAATACCGGAAAAGGGCTCATCTAAAAGAAGAAATGAGGGATTAATTACTAAAGCTCGGGTAATTTCTAAGCGGCGGGTTTCTCCTCCGCTTAAAGTATAGGCTTTACTTTTTCTTAAATGAGCTATTTTTAGCTCCTCTAAAAGTTCCTCAAGCCTTTTATTTCTCTCTGCCTTAGTTAAAGGCAATACTTCAAGAATCGCTTTAATATTTTCCTCTACAGTAAGCTTTCTAAAAACAGAAGGCTCTTGAGAAAGGTACCCCATTCCAAATTTAGCCCGCGTATGTATAGGAATACTTGTAATATCATGGTTATCAAAAAATATCTTTCCTCTGTCAGGCGAAATAATACCTACGACCATATAAAAAGTAGTGGTTTTCCCTGCTCCATTAGGCCCAAGCAACCCTACGATCTCCCCTCTTTTTACGAACAACGATACACCCTTTACGACCATTTTACGGCCGTAAGATTTTGCTAAATCATTAACTTCTAACAATTTCATTGTATTATTATTTAGGGAAAATTAAGGCTATCGCCCTCTTTAGGGTGATAAACTATTCTCGGCCGGCCTTCTAAAACAATTCTTTTCTCCAAAGCGTAGTAAGTTGCTTTTTCGGAAAAAGTATCATTACCGTCCTTAACTATTTTAACGTTGCCTTCTGAAACAATCTTCTCTATTTGTTTGCCTTCGGTATCAAAATACAAAGTAGTTTTGTCGGAAAATAGCTTTCCCTGAGTATGGGTGACTACTACATTATCATTAAATATAGCTGTGCCTAAAGCATAAGCGATCTCTAAAGCGCCAGTGCAGGTAGCAGTAGAAACCTCGCCGGTTTCTCCCTCAGGAAATACAACTTCTACGTCCTTTTTAAAATCAGCTTCTTTAAGCGCGGTATCAGCAGACAAACCTGTTGCTGTTATCTGCATATTATCTTGACTGGTTTTTACCTTGTCATCAGTTTCAATATGGTTTTTTTCTCTTTGCCAATCTAAAGTCTCGGTATCTAACTTCATCCCATCGGCATTCTCTACGTGAACATTCCCTTTAAGATTAACATCCATATTTTCCTTATTCAGCTTTGCCTTATCTGAGGTGACCGCTAAAACATCATTTTCCGCGTAATAATTAGCATCCATCTGGTCAATATCCACATATTCATCATAGACAATAGCTTCTTCACCCTTTACCTCCCATTCTTTTGTGCCATCCTCCTTAAAGTTAGAAAGGTAAAAATCTTTTATTTTTTGCTGTGATTGTTCTGGATTATCCTCTTCTTGAGCTAAAACCGGATTTACTCCCCACAGTAAAAATAAAGATAAAATAAAGATAAAGCTAAAAGCTAAATTTTTATTAAACATATAATATAAGTAATAGCCTAAAATACTATCCGCGGGCCGTAAACTTCAAAATTCAAGCTGAGGATTTTTAAGAAAATTATACATCCTCTTCTCTAACTTTTTAGCTTTAATAATTAAATCAGTAACTTCCCTAACCGCGCCTTCCCCGCCTTTTTTTACTGTAATATAATCCGCGGCCTGTTTAACTATAGCAGGCGCGCTGCAAACCGCAATACCTAAGCCTACTTTTTTTATTAAACCTAAATCTATTAAATCATCTCCCATAAAACAAATATCTTTTTCTTTAATCTTATACTTTAGAGTTATACTTTTAAGCATACTTTCTTTAGGCAGAATTCCTCCTATTACTTCTTCCACCATCATATCTTTAGCCCGCTGTTTTAAAACCGGAGAGTTTTTTGCTGAAAGAAAAATGCTTTTTATTCCAACTTTTCTTAAAAGAAAAACACCTAAACCGTCTTGGACATTAAAAATTTTTAATTCCCTACCTTGGCTATCATAGATAATCTCGCCCTTAGTCAAGACACCGTCTACATCTAAAATTAACAGCTTTACTTTCGCGAATAAGGCTCTAACTTTTTTTTTCATATTAAATAATACACTCACGGGCACAGGCGGGCAGACACACGGGCCGCCCCTACAATTTTATACAATTCCGGCGGCAATTAAGTCTTGAATATCTAACATCCCTACCGGCTTAAAGTCTTTATCCACAACCGGAACCTCATCAATCTTTTTTTCCTCTAAAATCTTTAAAACTTGAGAAGCTAAATCATCGTCTTTTACTGCTATAGGCTTTTCAGTCATCACCACTTTAACCTTTTCCTTTAAAAGGTGAGGATGCTTTCCCAGGCTTCTTCTTATATCACCATCAGTAAATATTCCTACTAACTTGTTTTCTTTATCAACCACAGCTGCCGCGCCGGCATGAGAAGAGGTTATTTTCATAATAACTTCTTTAACCAACTCTTCCTGGCTGACTACTGGATTAAACTTACCTTTTCTCATAATATCTTTAACCTTAAGAAGAAGTTTTCTACCTAAAGAACCTCGGGGATGAAAACTAGCAAAATCTTTTTCTTCAAACCCTTTCATTTTCTGCAAAACTACTGATATGACATCACAAATAGCCAGCATAGCTGTGGTAGAAGTAGTGGGCGCCAGCCCTAAAGCGCAAGCTTCTTTATCTATTTTAACACTAACTGTGCTGTCAGCATAACGGCCCAAGCTTGATTTAATATTTCCGGTAACAGCTACTATTTTAGAACCTATTCTTTTTATAAAAGGAATTAAATTTTTTATTTCATCGGTTTCGCCGCTATAAGATAAAACAATAGCTACATCATCTTCTCTGACGCTTCCTAAGTCGCCATGGACTGCTTCAGCGGCGTGAAGCCAAAAAGAAGAAGAACCGGTTGAAGAAAGGGTAGCTGAAAACTTCTGCCCGACTATTCCGGCTTTGCCCATTCCAGTAACTACAATTCTGCCTTTGCAGTTAAAGATTATATCTATTGCTTTTAAAAAATCCTTATTCAAGCTATCTTTTAAGCTCTCTACGCCTCTTTTCTCAATATCAAGAACCTCCTGGGCCCAGCTTATAATTTTATCGCTATTTATCTTTTTCATTTGCTCCCTATTGCTTTTCGCAGATTCATAATTTGCTCAACCAAGCCCTTGAGCTTATTCAAAGGATAAGAAGTATGTTTGTCGGATAAAGCTTTATTTGGTTGAGGGTGGGCTTCCATAAATATTCCCTCAACTCCGCAGGCTGCCGCCGCTAAGGCTAAAGGCTTAACAAACTCTCTATCCCCTCCGGAAATACCGCCTTTTGCCGACGGCTTTTGCAAAGAATGGGTAGCGTCAAAAATAATTGGATAACCGAATTTCTTCATAATTAAAAAAGAACGGAAATCAACTACTAAATTATTATAGCCGAAACAGCTTCCCCTTTCAGTAATAAGAATTTTTTTATTGCCTGTTGACTCTATTTTTTTTATTATGTGCTTAATATCATAAGGCGCTACAAACTGGCCCTTTTTTATATTTATAATCTTTTTTGTTTCTGAAGCTCTCAGAATCAAATCAGTCTGGCGGCAAAGAAAAGCCGGAATTTGAATTATATCTAAAACATCCTTTAAATACTGGACTTGTTCAACACAATGGACATCGCTTAATACTTGAACTTTAAGCTCTTTTTTTACTTCCTCTAATATTTTTATCCCTTGCTTTAAACCCGGGCCTCTAAATGATTTTATAGACGTGCGATTTGCTTTATCAAAACTAGCCTTAAAGATAAATTGCGCCGGATAAGAAGCGAATAACTCTTTGAGATAAGAAGCAATGTCCAGAGTCATTTTCTTATCTTCCATACCACCTGGACCGGCCATGAATATGAATTTAACTTTTTGGTTTAGCAACATTAGGTTCGTTGTTAATTTCTAATAACGGGCTTGATGAATCAAGCCCGTACTTTTTATTTAGGATTTTTTCTACTTGTTTAAAATCTTCTTCTGTGTCTACACCTATTGAATCAAATTGGGTTTCAATAACTTTTATCTTGTATCCCGCGCCTATAGCCCTTAACTGTTCAAGCTTCTCCGCTTTTTCTAAGGAAGAACAGGGAAGATTCTTAAAGGTAAAAAGAAAATCTTTAGTGTAAGCGTATATTCCCAAATGTTTATAATAAACCCCTTCAAGCGGTTTAGGTTTAGTGAGCATCCTGCATGCCGGAGGTAAATTAGTTTTTTCCGGCTCAACGCTATCCTGACGATAATAAGGCATAGGCAGTCTTGAAAAATAAACCGCGAAATCCTCCCGGTCGCAAACCACTTTAACTACGTTAGGGTCGATTATTTCTTCTCTTTGCTCAATCTTTTTCTTTGCTGTTGCCATGACTAAGCTCGGGTTAGACTGCATCTCCTGTGTCAGCCTATCAATAACTGACGAATTAATAAGCGGTTCATCAGCCTGTATATTTATAACAATTTTAGTATCTATATCCCTAACAGCCTCAGCTATCCGGTCAGTGCCTGATTTATGCTCTGAAGAAGTAAGCACTGTTTGAGCTCCAAATTCCTCAGCAGCTTTCTTTACATCAGGATGATCACAGGCAATAATAAGCTTATCTAAAGTATGCGCCAAAGACGCTGCTTCCCAAGTCCATTGGAGCAGAGTTTTTCCGCCTAAAGAGCGTAATAATTTATGAGAAAATCTGGTTGAAGCGTACCGGGCAGGTACGACTCCAATAACGTTAAAATTAGTTTTCATTTTTAGTGATCCGCCTAAAGCGAAGAATTAAACCCTTAGCAAGCAAATAGCCTCATCTATGCTGCTTTTTCAATAATCTTTAAGAGTTCCTTTTTGTCGGTAGTTACCGGCCCGAGTTTACCCACCACAATTCCAGCAGCAAAATTGGCAATCACAGCCGCGTCATGAAAAGATGATCCGCAGGCTAAAGCAAGAGTAAAAGTTGAAATTACAGTATCTCCGGCGCCGGTTACATCAAAAACCTCTAAAGCCGCGGTTGGTATATGGCTATGCCGGCTGTTAGAAAAAAGCATCATTCCATCTTCTCCTAAAGTAATAAGAAGAGCCTTGGGATTAAGCTTTTTGATAATTATTTCACCTAAAAAGGGAATTTGATTTTTATTTCTTATTTTTGTATGAACCGCGGCTTGAGCCTCTTTTAAATTAGGAGTAAGCGCGGTTACGTTCTCGTAATAATCAAAATGCTCTTCTTTAGGGTCTACTGTAACTATTTTATCCTTTTTACGGCATAATTTCACAAGTTCTTCTACTAATTCCGGATTTATAACTCCTTTTCCGTAATCTTCAATAATTACCGCGTCAAAGTTATCAAAATTTTTCTTAATTTTATTCAAAACTAATTTATTTATATCCTTAGATAAAAACTCTACCGACTCCCAGTCAACCCTAACTACCTGCTGATGATTAGCAATTATCCTTGTTTTTATAGTTGTAGGACGATTGCGGTCTTTAACTATTAAATTAGTATTTATACCATTATTTTTTACTCGAGAAAAGAGAATTTTGCCAAAATGGTCATTTCCTATGGTCCCGCAAAGACTAACCTTTGCCCCCAAAGAACATAAATTAAGCCCCACGTTAGCTGCTCCGCCGCAGGCAAAGCTTTCTTTATCAGCCCAAACAACCGGAACCGGAGCCTCCGGAGAAACCCTGTCTACCTTACCTAATATATGATGATCTAAAATCAAATCCCCAACTACAAGAATATTCTTATCCTTAAAGCGGGAAATAGCTCTTTTTAAGCTGCTTTTATTAACCCTCATAGCCTCTAATTATACCACTCAACTCAAAAAAATCTATAATAAAAATATAACGGCAGCAAATCCTATACATCACAATTAAAGTTCACTAAATAAGCAATCAGGCTGTGTCGTATTGTAGTTGCCTGATTTATCAGGAACGATATAGGCTACCCAATAAATTGGGCAACTACAATATATTGCGTGCGTTTGCGCGATACAAGCAATTGTAACACAGTCTGAATGCTTATTTAGTGAACTTTAGCTATTTTGAGTACGGATTTAAGCTCATATAATCGTTTCCTCTGATTCAAAGAAACCCCGCGCAAACTTCATCGCAAAATAAAAACCCTTTTTTAGTTAAATATACCCCTACTGCTTCACCAGCCTTTTTTCTATATTTAAATAGGCCTTTCTTAGCTAATTCTTCTAGACTTCCGCTTTCAATCTCCATAAAATCAAAACCACTTGCTCCTTTAAACCAATCAAAGTCTATACCTTGTTTTGTTCTTATTTTTAAAGCAGCAGTTTCTTTCGCCCGCTTTAAAGGACTTAATTTTTCTTTAAAAACAACTGGCTGTTCCTCTTTGTTTAACTTAAGAATATAATCCTTAATATCAGGTGTAATTCGGCTCCTTACTCCTTTTTGATAAGATACAGCTGAAGCTCCTAACCCAATATAAGAACAATTTTGCCAATAATTTAAATTATGCCGGCAAAAAAATCCTTTATGCGCGAAATTAGACACTTCATAATGTTCAAAGCCTTTTTTCGGTAAATAATTGATAGCAAACTTATACATTTTAGCCATAATTCCCCCGTTCAAAGGAGTAATTTCTTTTTTCTTCATTCTTTCATAAAAAGATGTGCCTTTCTCGTAGGTTAAAGAATAAACCGAAATATGGGTTATTGGCAAATCGCCTGCTTCCTCTAATTCTCTTTGCCAGCTTTCTAAAGATTCGCCCCAGAGCCCGAAAATCAGATCAATACTTACATTTTTAAAACCTATTTTTTTAGCTAAAAATACAGCTTCCCTTGCCTGTTTAGAAGAATGAATTCTGCCTAATTGCTTCAATTTATAATCATATAAAGACTGTATTCCTATACTTATACGATTAACTCCACAATCAAGGAATAGCTTTAGCTTATCTGCGGTTAAACTTTCAGGATTAGCTTCAACGGTAAATTCCTTAGTTTTAAGTTTTTTTAAAAGTTTTAATAGCTTCTCTAAAGGCGCTTTGTCTAAGATAGTAGGAGTTCCTCCGCCAATATAAATAGTAGAAAATTCACCCTCTAACTCAGCGATTTGCCGGTATAGGACTTCTAGATAAGCGCCAGCCAACCCTTTATCGTAAGAAACACTGATGAAATCACAATAAGGACACTTCCCGCGACAAAAAGGAATATGCATATATAATGAATTAGCCATACGTGGTATAATTATACAACAATGAAACCATCAGTCTATATAATAAACTGTCCGCCTTTTTGGCTTAAAACCCCTGCTTTAGGGCCAATCTACCTTAAAAATTACCTAAATAATAACAGTATTAATGCTGAAATTATTGATTTAAGCACTGAACTATTCAAACTGTTTAACCTTCCTAAAAATGTATGGCTTAATCTCAATGAAAAATTTGAAAATAATCTTTTTTCTTTAACTAAGGAAAAATTTCCTCAAACCTTAAATAGTTTATATCAACAAATAGAAAAAACTGATTTTATTGGGTTCTCAATCCTTAAGCGAAACTGGCCTTTTTCAAGTTTGCTGGCTGAAAAAATATCTCAAAAATTTCCTGATAAAAAAATAATTTTTGGCGGGCCGCATACATATTTTTTAGCAAAAGAAAATAAGTTAAATAAGACTAATTTTTGGGTAATCGGCGAAGGCGAAATATCCTTACTGGAAATCATAAAAGGTAAAAAACAAAAAATATATTACTTTGAAGAACTAACTGAACTGGACAGCCTGCCCTTTCTTGATTTCGGCTCTCCAGGGCTATATTCAAACTGCATTCCCCTTATCTCCTCCCGCGGCTGTCCTCATAATTGTAATTTTTGCTCGGAAAAACAGTTAAGCAAAAAATTCAAGTATCACAGCCCTATTTATATGATTGAGGAAATTAAATACCTCCTCAATAAATACAAAATAAATAATTTTGTATTCTGCGACTCACTTATAAATTACAATTATAAATGGCTTGTTGAGTTCTGCGGCCTGATTATAAAAAATAAGCTAAATATAAAATGGGAAGCCCAGGCCAGAATTAATAAAAATATCACTCCTGAGCTGGCTAAACTAATGCGGCAAAGCGGCTGTTACAATCTTTTCATAGGCTTAGAAAGCGGCTCAGATAAAATTCTTAAAATTATGAATAAAGGCTTTAATATCAGCGAAGCTCTTTGCTTTTTTCAAAACCTAAAATCCGGCGGGCTTAACTTTGAGATAAGCCTTATTTTCGGCTATCCTCAGGAAACTGAAGATGATTTTCAACAAACCCTAAAATTTATAGTTGCCAATAAAAAAATAATCCCTAAAATAGCTCAAGCTAATCCTTTTATAGATTATTTAGGCAATTTTCCCAACACAAAATTTCCCACAGAACAAGCAACACAAAGAATAAATAAATTTATAAAAATCATACAAAAAGAAAAAATTAGATATACAAAAAATTTTATTAATAATCTTATAGGGGGCCGGCCTTGCGTCGGCCCGAAATAATTACAAAAACAATATTAATTATTAAGTAACGGGAGGACGCGAGGCCCTCCCCTACGTATTTTAAATATTAATAAATGAAAATTAAATTAATAAATACCCAGCGCGTGCTTTCCCCCACAAATATAACCCTTGCCGATTATGTAATCAACCCTTACCGCGGCTGTGAATTCGGCTGTCTCTACTGCTATTCTCAGGCAAACAAAAATATTCAAAAAGAAAACTTCTCCGGCTTTTTAGGCATAAAAATAAATGCTCCGGCTGTATTAGAAAAAGAGTTGAAGCTTAACAACCCTAAAAGAGTTCTTCTGGGCTCAGTTACCGAATGTTTCCAGTACCAAGAACTAAAATATAACCTTACAAAGCAAATCCTAATCATACTCAATAACCATAATATCCCCTATACCATCTTAACCAAATCTCATCTTATAAAAAATTATCTGAACTTGATTGCTCAAAATAAAGAAAATACAATATATTTTACCCTTAATTTAGCCGGCGATAAAATGATTAAAATGTTTGAACCAAATTCCCCTCCTCTCAAGCAAAGATTAACAGCTATCAACGAAATTATTAAAGCTAAAGTAAACCTAAGAATACATCTAGGCCCATTTATTCCTTTTGTATCCAATCTTGAAGAAATATTTAAAATTATTCCTGAAAAAGCTCAAAAAATTGACATTGAGCTTTACCACAATAAACAAGGAAACTTCAAGGAGATACTAAATATAACAGAAAAATATCTGGGGAAAAGCCTAAAACAAAAATTAGAAAACATCTATAAAACAAAAGAAAATTACCTTAGTTTTGGCGAAAAAATAAGAAATCAAGCCAAGGCCCTTAAAAAACGTTATAATTTCAAAGTATTTTACATTGTTCCTGATTTTAACCAATATTACAACTCTCTAATTAACTACAAAAATGAACTAACCTAGAATCCGCATAAAACTAT
>JBDRIY010000093.1:0-33815 GCA_043815445.1 Candidatus Omnitrophota bacterium | reverse complement strand
TGGTGCCTTTACGAATTGCCGGTATTAAATCTTGAGAATTAATTTTATCTTCCGACTCTAAATATTTTTCCATTAAATAGTCTTCCAGCTCAACTGCTTTTTCAACCATAATATGGTGATATTTTTGAGCAATTTCTTTGTAATCAGCGGGTATATCTTCAATATGAAAGTTCTTTCCTAAAGATTCATCATCATAAATATAAGCTTTCATTTCTAAAAGGTCTATAATACCTTTAAAATTATCTTCAGCTCCTATAGGAATCTGTAAAGGAATAACATTAGCTCCAAATTCAGATTCAATACTCTTTATAACTCCAAAAAAATCAGCGCCAACCCGGTCCATTTTGTTAACAAAAGCAATCTTAGGAACATTATATTTATCTGATTGGCGCCAAACAGTTTCAGATTGAGGCTCAACCCCTCCTACAGCGCAAAAAACCGCGACTGCTCCGTCTAAAACTCTTAAACTTCTCTCAACTTCTACTGTGAAGTCAACATGCCCGGGAGTATCAATAATATTTATCCGATAATCCTTCCAATGACAAGTTGTCGCGGCTGAAGTTATAGTAATACCCCTTTCCTGCTCCTGCTTCATCCAGTCCATTAAAGCGGCGCCATCATGAACTTCACCTATTTTATGAGATTTTCCGGTATAAAAAAGAATCCGTTCGGTAAGCGTAGTTTTTCCAGCGTCAATATGGGCCATAATGCCTATATTTCGAACATTTTCAAGATTAATCATTCTGCTCATATAACCCTCTTTATTATCTATAATCTGTGTAACTGCCTTTTCTGCCAAAAACTGATCCGCCTCTGGCAGAAAACATATACATCAAAGCATCCAAAAAATGTCTTGATAACTTTATTATTTTACCAATAAATCAAGAAAATACAAGGTTTTTCTTTACACTCACCCCCTAAAGTTCACTAAATAAGCAATGCTTATTTAGTGAACTTTAGGGGAGTTTATGGGGGAAATTTATGGTATTCTAATCTAAACCTATATTTACTAGGCTCTCATAGAAGTTTCTATAATCTTCTTTATCTTTACCATCACGCAGGGCCATTGCCTGACGGGGGTGTTCATTTAGCATCCCCGAAATAAAATAAGGAATAATATAACCCCATTCTTTTTTTTTTCTTAAAGAAATAAATTCTTTAGATATTAAATCCAAAACCGGCCTTATATCCAGCTTAGGGTTCTTTAAAAATCCAATCAAGAGTTCTAAGGGGCAATTCCCCGCGGCCCGGCCAATACCATAAACTGTTCCGTCAAGATAATTAGCATTATGGATAATCGCTTCAATTGTATTACCAAAAGCAAGTTGTTGATTATTGTGGCCATGAAAGCCTACCTCTTTTGTTTTAAGTATATTCTTAAACCGCTTAACTAAATTTTCAACCGGCTCCTGATACAAGGCTCCGAAGCTATCTACAATATAAATCGCTTGAGCCGCGCATTCTGCTTCCATCTGATATAAAACTTCATCTAATTCCGGGCCCTGGTCACGGGAAATCGCCATAATATTAATGGTTGTCTCATAACCCTTTTGAGCAAAATCATTAGCCATAGCTATTGCTTTGTCAGCATCCTTAACATAAGTTGCTACTCGGACCATATCTACCGGGCTTTCTTTAGCCGGCCGGACATCATTAATATCAACTCTACCTATATCAACCATAACCGCAACTTTAGTCTTAGACTCTACCCCTTCAATTACCTGTTCAATAACCTCATCATCACAGAACTTCCACAATCCGTATTCTTTGGGTGAAAAAAGCTTTTTAGAGTTTTTATATCCTAACTCTACGTAATCTACTCCGGCGGCTGAAACCGCTTTATAAACTTCGCGGACAAATTTTAAATCAAAATCATGTTTATTAATGAGTCCACCATCCCTAATCGTGCAATCCACTACCTTAATCTGCTCCCTATACATATTTTTCCCCTTTTTTTAATAACGAGCGGAGGCAAACACCGCCCCTGCGCGTTTTATTAGATAAATTTTTCCTTTAATTCTTTAATTTCAGCCTCAATTTCCGAAAGCCGCGTTTCTATTTCTTTTAGCGCCTTTCCATACTCCATAATCATTTCTTTATTATGGTAGCTGCGGGGATTAGATAGGATGCGGGCTTTAATACTACGGTCCATTTTAAGCCCCTCTTCTTCTTTCCTGAGTTCCTTTAACCTTCTGGCTATTTTCTCATTATTAGCTTTTTGTTTTTTCTTTTGATCTCTTTCAGCTATTCTCATTTGCTTTTCTGAAATGTGCGGCTTATGGCTTTGTTTTTTAGGCATTTCTACGTTTTCTTCTTTAGCCATCCTGCGGTAATAATCAAAACCTCCGGAAAATTTCCTCACTTTGCCGGAATTAACATCATAAACTGTATTAGCGACTGAACGGACAAAATGGATATCATGGCTTATAAAAATAAGTGTACCTTGATATTGAGATAAAGCCTTAATCAAGGCTTCAACCGCGTCAACATCTAAGTGGGTTGTTGGTTCATCTAAAAGTAAAAAATTGGGCGGATTCATTAAAAGTTTAGCTAGATTAAGCCGGCTCTTCTCGCCTCCGGAAAGAACAGTAATATTCTTATCAACATCATCACCGCTAAATAAAAAAGCGCCTAAAACAGTACGAATACCCTCAGGAAGCAGTTTACCCTCGGCAGCAGAATAAGCTTCCTCAAAAACAGTATTGTAAGCATTCAAAGTTTCCATACGAGCCTGAGAAAAATAACCTATATTGACGTTATGGCCAAGAGTGCGCCAACCCTTATCAATATCAACCACACCAGCTAAAATTTTTAAAAGAGTTGACTTTCCCGCGCCATTAGGGCCGACTAAAACAGCTTTTTCTCCTTTAGTTACTTCAAAATCAAAATCTTCATATACCTTTACCCCGTTAGAGATTGGACAGCTATCTGAAGATAGCTTATCTCTAACAGGGTTTAAACTCCCATAAGATTTAAAAATCTTTTTAAGAGTCATTACCGTATACCCGCTTTGAATACTTTGAGGAAAACGAAAATTTCGAATATTACGGTTTAAAGTCTTCGGCAGTTCTATTTTATCCATTTTCTCCAACACCCTCTTTTTGGCCCGAACCTGAGAAGCCTTGTTGGGCTGGCCGTGAAACCTGCTGACAAACGTTTCAAGCTGAAGGCGCTTTTTTTCCTGTTCTTTAAGCTGTTTTATAAGATGTATACTTTTTTCTTCCTGAATTTTTTGGTAATGTTCGTAATTACCTCGAACTTTAGCAACTGTGCCGTTTTCTAAAATTACAGTATAATTGGCAACATCATCTAAAAAATCTCTATCGTGTGAAATCATAACAAAAGCTTCTTTAAAGTTGGATAAATACTCCTTAAGCCAAATGGCAGCATTAAGGTCAAGATGGTTCATGGGTTCATCTAAGAGTAAAATATCATAATGTAATGTAAGCAGCTTAGCCAGTAAAGCCCTCATTTGCCATCCTCCGCTCATCTGGTTTATCGGCCGTTTAAAATCACTTTCCTTAAAACCCAGGCCTCCTAAAATTTTTTTAGCCTTATGTTCTAAATCAAAATACCCTAAAAATTCCAGCTTATGTAAAATTTCTCCATACTGCTTAGAATCAGCTTTATTCGCCTTTTCCAGCGCGGCTTTTTCGTCTTTAAGCTGAATAATAGTTTTATCTCCCTTTATTACTTCTGATAAAACCGAGTCTTGAGAATCAAAGCTTGCTTCCTGAGGAAGATAACCTACGCGCGCGCCTTTATTAATCTGAATATTACCTTGCGAAGGTTCCATATTTCCCAAAATTAAAGAAAAAAGAGTAGTTTTTCCCGCGCCATTAGGGCCTACAAAACCGATTTTTTCACCTCTATTAATAGTTAAATTAAGGTTACTAAAAAGAGTTCTTTTGCCGTAGCTTTTAGAAAGGTTAGTTATTGTAATCATAGATAATAAGTAAACATTTTAAAATCCAAAATTCGAATATCGAAATGTATAAAAATTCGAAATTCGAAATGGTTCGACAGGCTCACCATCCTGAGCCCTTCGGGAATACTCAGGGTAAACTCCGTCAAAGGGCAAATCCTAATGGCCAAAATTTGAATGGCCAAAACAATATTCTTTGTTTTGCCTGTCCGCCGTGGCGGGAAAATTTGAACATTCGGATTTCGGATTTCGACATTCGAATTTCGACATTCGGATTTCGGATTTATTAATTTTTCGGATTTCGTGTTTCGGATTTATATTCCCATTGGGCTTCGTTGCCTTAACCATTACCGAAACTCCGAAAAATTACACTTGAGGCCGCAAAGGTTAGATTTCGGTTTCTTTTACCAATTTTCGGTAATAATCAACACACTCTTGACAGGTTGGTTCTTTATCTTGCCAGTGAGAATGATCTTTCTTAATAAGGCCTACAATATATTCTTCAGCTTTAATATGTTCTAAAGAATTTTCCTCATGAATCATTCTATTACATATTTGACATTTATACTTTTTTCCTTTATGATTATGAACTAAATTATTGTTGTCTCCGCAATCAGAGCAGGATTTAAAATTTGAATCTAAAGCTTTATCCTTTAAAAATACCTTATTTATTTTACTTAAAAAACTATTTTTACGCATTTGCCTCCTTTTGCTTAGCTTAGAACAAATATCATCGAAAGAAATCTAAACGAAGCCCTTCCCGCCCTTCCTAAAAAACTCTCCCACAGCATCTATCAAGGATAGACAAACAGCCGCAATGCTCAAAATCATTATTTTAAAATCAATGTTCTCCCTCTCAACAAAAAACTCCTCTTTAAGGTGAAACGCTATAATCAGAATAATTACCCATAAAAATAGTTTATACTCTTGACTCTTCAAATAGCGGATAAAACTCCATCCCCATTTATCTCCTAACTTATACGGCGATAATGCCGGGCTAAACGCGGGGACATGTTTTTTGTAAGCAAGGTACTCTTCTCTAAACTTTTCCTGCAATATTTTCTCTTCATTTTTTACCGTCTTCCCATAAATAAACCAAATCACTACGCTAACAAAAAATAGCGCCCAAACTAATGGTATATTCAGCATAATCAAAAATCCTATCATTATTAAAAAGGTGCCAAGATACAAAGGATTCCTGACATAAGCATAAGGCCCTGATGTGGTTAATTTCTCCATTTTTACGGCATATCCATTTGCCCAACAGCGGATTAATATACCTAATAAAATAAACCACAAACTGCGCGATATTGAAGCATCTGTTGAATACCTTGAAAATACTGCCCAAATCCCAAATGGATACATAATAGCAAAACGCAGTTTAAACCACCGGGAAAATCTCTTTTTCCATCTCTTATTTAGCATAAACGTTTCTCTGCATCTATTATTACAAAAAATAAATAGCTTTCTGAAAGTTACGAATGTTCAGTTTAATTTAAAACGTAATCAACTCTTTAGAATTACGCGCCGCGTTTTACACACCTATCCTTAATTATCGATTTAAGTTTATCTTTAACCTTTCTGTCTTTTTTTTTCTTTTTTCGCCAATTGTTTTTCTTTCAGTGTTTTTGCCGGCTTCTTCTTTTCATTTTTTTTAGCATCATGGCTTTTAGACATAACTGCTCCTTTGGTTTTACGGATTATATTTTTAATTCACTAACCGCATTAGAGTAAAAAACATCAACCTTTTTTAACCTTAAGTAATTATTTAATTTTATCATAATATTCACCTAAGAAAAGCAATAAAAATTCTTAGAAAGGATTTTTGAAGAAAGTTTATTGAGAAAATAATTATATTGGTTTATTTTCTTACCGATATCACCTAAGCAATCACTTTATACACTTTATCGCCAGCATGAAGCGGTTGGGTGGATTTTATGCCCACTTTATCCCCTTCTTTTGCCTCAGTCACGTTATCAAACTCTATCCGCATCGATTCAACCTCTTGAGAAAAATCCGTTTGTTTCCCTTTGATATAAATAGTATCTCCTACTTTAAGCGCGCCGCTTAGCTTAATCATTCCAACGGAAATTTTACTGAAAAAATGGTCAACCACGCCAATCTCTTGCTCTTCCATGCTTAAACCTCCTAGATTTATCGTTGATAATGTAAAAATTTATATGAAAATTACAAATTTCAAGATAGAGTCTTCCCCTTGGTAAACTTCCTGTTTACACTCTTTCTTCGACTGCTTAAGCGCGGCCTTTGGTTCGACGGGAAGATGGCTTTTTTCTTTGGCTATCTCTTAGCTTTCCAGCAGCATAGGGTTTATCAAAATAACGCTTTTTAACAAAACTTCCTTCTTTGGATCTATTATTATCGCGCTTTCCTTTTACTAAACCTCCGCCTTTATGCTTTGAAAAACACTCTCTACAGTATACTGGACGATCTCCGCTGGGCCTGAAGGGAACTTCACACTCTTTATTACATTCCGCGCAAGTCGCTTTAACAAAATTTCTTTCCCTGGAAATGTTATCTTGCCTTCCTTTTCCATGATGAGAAGAGTGGCTAAGCAGCCCTAAAGGTTTTGAAGAATATTTTGCCTGAGAAGCCCTTTCTGAGGATTGATTAATCAAAATATCTACTTTCTTCTCCAAAGAAACTAACTGCTGCCGCATTTTATTAACTAGTGTTAATATATCCGGCTGAATTTCTGACGAACCTGAAGAACTATTATCTTTAAAAAAATTTTTCATTTTATTCCTTTTTATCCGTAACTCTCACGTTAATAGCAGTTGGCCCTTTAGGAGTTTTTTCAGCTTCAAACTCAACTTCTCTGCCTTCATTCAAAGCGTCAAATTCAACGCCCACAAGGCTATTCTTATGAAAGAATACTTCGCTGCCATCAGTATCACTTATAAAACCAAAACCTCTCTCACGAACTAACTTCTTTATTTTTCCTGTATGCATTTTAAACCTCCTTAGAACATATCCTTATTTTGATTTAACAAAACTGTTTTTATGCTCTTTCTTCAATTCCTGTAATAATTTTTCCGCTTCCCCCTTGTCATCAAAATCACCTACCCAAATTCTATACCAAACTCCCTTTTCTTCTAAGTCTTTAACCGATATTACTGCTTGATGCCCTTTATTGTTTAATTCCTCAATTAATATCTCTGCTCTTGGCTTCTCCCGGCAAGAAGCTACCTGAATCGTGAATGATTCTTTGGAAACATTTACAGGCTGTTTTTCTTTTGTTCGAGAAACATCGTTAGCTATTGTTTCCGGTATCTCCCTGATTGTTTCCTCTATTTTTTTCTGTTTTGGCGAGATATTTTCTTTTTCATCCCTAGTTCTCCCTAATTCCTGTATATTGAAAAACATTATAAATGTCAAAAGAATTATAAATAGTATAACACCAACAATTAATTTAAAATTTTTCATTCTCATATAACACCTTCTGTTTAAAAATTTGTAGTTTAGCTTATCGCGCTCAAACCAAACTCTTATCTCTCCGGTATCAACAAAAAAAAGCCTACCAAAGAATAATAACCGCTATTAGCTCATAGCTTTCAAGGCAAAGTAAGGAACAATATTAAACACTATTATGGCAATCTTGTATTGCCCTAAATATTGAAAATATGCCTGGGCTAAATATTTTTCATCCAAATTAAACATTTTACCATGAACACGTGACGCTATTCCGCGTATAGCAATGATTAAAATTGACGATAACATCAGCAAGCCGATATTGATAATAGCGCACCAGCCAAAAAATTCCCTGATTATCTCAATTGTCATCGAAAACCTCCTCTTTTAATCAACTCCTATCATGGAGCGATTTAATTTAATTAAATTTAACTTCAGGAACTTTTGAAGCAGATTCTTCAGCTTCAAAATATACTGCCGGCTTAGTAACACCCGCTTGCCCGGCAAAAAATCGGCCAAAGAACAAACGTTGAAACCGGTTAAAATCCTTAACCGCTAAATTATAACGCATACGCTCAACAGCGATCCTATTCTCTGTACCTTCTAACTGCGCCTGCAGCGTCAAAAAGTTCTCATTCGACTTTAATTGAGGGTAATTTTCAGCGACTACTAAAAGGCGTGAAAGCGCTGAGCCCATTGCGTTAGCATTTTCTATTTTGCTTTCAACGGAAGCAGACTTTCCCCATTGGCTTCTTAAGCGGGTTACTTCTGTAAAAATTTCTTTTTCCTGAGAAGCAAACCCTTTAACGGTACTAACAAGATTAGGAATTAGATCATTTCTTCTTTGCAGCTGGTTTTCAACTTGAGCCCAACCGGATTTAACTTCTTCATCTTTAGCAATAGCCTGATTATAACCATTCTTATACCAGCTAAAAAGCATAATAGCTAAAACTAAAAAAACGCCCAAGATAATCCAAACTTTTTTCATTTCGTTACTCCTTTAAATTATTTATCGGTTACCATCCTCCGCCGCCTCCGCCGCCTCCGGTCATACCGCCGCCAAATCCTCCAAAACCTCCGCTAAATCCTCCGCCGGAACCGCTAGAACCAGCCCCATACCAATGCCCTCCGCGCCTACGCCCCCCAACCATTGAACCTAACAAGAAATACCCTAAAAGCCCTGAACGCATGCTTATAAAAAAAATCAAAATCAATATTGGAAAAATTATTTCTAAAGCGCTTTTCTTATGATGTACTGTCTGATGAACCTGGGTTTCCTGTCCGGTTATTACAACATCATATTCTTTGGCCACAAGGCTAATAACAGCAATCGAACCTTTAGCAATACCTTGAGAATATTGCTCCTGCTTAAAATAAGGAATCATTATATCCTGAACAATTTTATTGGCAATAACATCGGGAATCGCTCCTTCTATGCCATAACCCGTTGTAATCCATGCTTTGCGGTCATCAACTGCCATTAACAGCAATACGCCATTATCCTTGTCCTTTTGCCCTATTCTCCATTGATCAAAAAGCCTTACAGAAAACCCTTGTATAGTCTCAGGTTGGGTTGTCTTAATAGTTACAACAGCTATTTGGGCTGTAGTTTTTTTCTCTAACTCAGCGGCAAAATTGGTTATCGCAAGTTTATCGGAATAATTTAGCAGGTTCGCGAAGTCATTTACGTAATCTTGGCCGCGAGAAGGAATACGCGCCGCGTCTCCGGCAAAAACCGCGAAAGAAAACAGCACCGCAAGGCAAGCGAAAGTTAAAAAGTATTTAGAAATTTTTCCCTTGTTCTTTATCATAATTTATCTACCATGCCGGCTAATTTTTCAATCTGGTTTAAATATTTCTCTAAAAAAACAACCACTTCCTGATTAGCTATCTTTTCATCATTAGCGGAATCCTTATAAATAGGTAAAAACACATTTTCATCCAGCTCGAATATCTGACAAAACTGCCTAATAATCTCTGTTTTGTTCCCATCTGTATATTTTCCTTTTAATCGAATCAAATTTCTAAAAATAGGAATCAGAGCGTTAAGGGATTCTTTCAATAAAGCCTCTAAGCCTTTTTTCTTAAGGCCTACTTCTAAGTATGCCTGGCGAATCCTAATCAATTTCCCTTTAATTTGTTGTTCACAAAAAAGACGAATATGCCCGCCTTTAATTTTAAGCCCGGAAAGGATATCTTCGCCATATAAGAGGATATGGTTTTCCTTCATATCCAAAAATTCTATCGGGAAAACATCTAAAGAAGAATTAATATAGTTTTTGGTCAAAAACAAAGGTGCGGCTATTTTTTTGAAAATTCCCTTAGAAACCATATTTAAACTGTTTTTAAACACTGAAAAATTGATATTCTTAAATACAAAAACTGAATTAATATCCGAGATCTTAGGAATATAATCTTCCCCTGCAGCAGAACCGTAGACAAATACAGAAATCAAATTATCCCCATGAATATTCAACATCGTCTTAAAGTAAGGAATAAATTTCTTTTGTACTTCAAGCTGTAATTTTTCCTCATTCATAATACTATCTTTGCTCATTCTTCTCCTCCTAGTTTAAGACAATTTACTTAGACAATAATTTATAGAGTACGCCTATTGTACACACTAAACCGTGAGAATTCAACATCTTTTACAACACACATTATTTATGTAATAAAGCCAATGGCCCTTTTTCAAAAAAACGGTCGCTGTCCCTATTTATATTTATTTACCGCGAAAATAAAAAAATTCAGCCCATTTATCGTTTAAGAAGTTTTTAATATCCCTTGATAGGCTGGGAGATATTCCGTTGGTAAAAACTGATATTATTGCTTGTTTTTTTCTAAATACTGCCGGAGATATAAAACTGCTTAAGGCTGGCTGGTCTACAACATTTACTAGTATTTTCTTCTTATTTGCCCAATTGCTTACTTTTTTATTAACTTTTTCGTTAGCAGTAGCCGCTATAACAATAGCTGCTCCCTTTAAATCGCTAGCTTGAACTTCTCTTTTAATCCACTTAAATTTAGAACTTCTATTTAATTTTTTTAGTCCTTGGATAAGCTCAGGTGATACAATCATTATTTTCGCCGATGCTTTTAGAAGCGACTGAGTTTTAGTCAAAGCAACCTTGCCTCCGCCTACAATCACTACCAATTTATTTTTAACATCAAGCGCTAACGGATAATATTTCATATCTCTTGCTCTTTCTAAGCGCTGGGCCTTTTTAATCTTTGCAGCCATTAACTATCCATTTATTTACACCAAAATAAATAAGAGCTCCCACTAAACACGAAACTGCCCCAATCGCGATAATTGCTAATAGTACATCCATAATACCTCCTATGTTTAAAGTAACCGTAAACTTGTTTTTTTATATTCTTTAAGGCTTTTGAGTATTTTAAAGGGGCAATTGTTTGTAATTGCCTTTATTTCATCGATAAATCTTAAGCCTTCTTCTTCATCACGCGCATGTATCATAGCATATAAATTAAAGGGCCACTCTTTGTTTCTTTCTCTCTCATAGCAATGTGATATATACCCTTTTGCCGAAACCTTTGCCCCCAGAGTATCAATCTCATCTCCGGAAACATCAAAAACTGCCATTACATTAAATGTTAATCCTAACTTAATATGTCTTAATGCTGCGCCATATCGCCTAATTTGTCCTTTTTTCTTTCCTTGTTCTATTAAGCTAAGAATATCCTCTTCTTTAACTCCGGCCTCTTGAGCCAATATTAAAAAAGGGCTGCTCTTAAGCGGCAAATCATTTTGAATTACTTCCAGCAAATCCCTGCTGTCAAATGGCATTAAAAACACCTTTTAGTTTAAATACTTTTTTTGAGTTTAACCTTAACAGCTTTTCCGGTAAAATCTCCTTTTTAATATCATCAATTATTTTTTCCAATGACTGTTTACTTTCCGCAACCAGAGTAAACCAGATATTAAATTCATTTTCTCTTTTGTAATTATGAGTAACGCCCTTAAGCGTTGAAATATAGTTAGCAGCCTTTTCTTCTTGCGATTCTGGTACTTTAAGCGCGAATAAAGAGCTTGTATACCCCAAGCTTTTTGCGTCAAAAACAGGCCCTATCCTGCGGATTATGCCTTCAGCTTTCATCTTTTGAATTCTATCAATAACCTCTTGTTCAGTTATTTTAAAACTCTGAGCGATACAGCTAAATGGCCGCGCGATAATCGGAAAATTATTTTGCAATAGATCAAGTAACTGCTTGTCTAGTATTGTCAAACACACAAAACGGTTCCTCCCCTAAATAATCTCCATTTTCTTCGTAGGCCCTTGCCCGGCATCCGCCGCAAACACTACGGTAGCCGCAAACACCGCACTTACCATTATAGTTATCAAAATTCCGAAGCCTATTAAATAATTCAGAATTTTGCCAGATATCATAAAAATTATAGTTGTGTTCAGGCAATCTTCCAGCAACAACATTCAAAAATCCGCAAATCTTTACTTCTCCGTAAGATGAAATAAAGGCAAACGACTTCCCGCCCATACAGCCTGATCCTAGCTTACCGTGGCTTACCTCTTTGTCATAAGTATTTTGTAATACTATTCGATTGTACTGCGGAGCGCAAGTCGGCTTAAATTGCAAATCTGTTTCTTTTTCAGCTAATCCGTGAATATGAGTCAAGGCTTTTTCGTACTCATCCGCGGATAAAGAATGATTTGAGATATTTTTACCCTTTCCTGTCGGCACAAACATAAAGGGGTGAAATTGCTTTGCCCCTAACTTTTTGGCGATAGCTAAAATATTATCAAGAGAAGCCGCGTTTTTCTTGGTGACTGTTGTGTTTATTTGAAAGTTTAACTCTGCCTGTTTTAGAGTATTCGCGGCCTCAATAACCATCTTGAATGACCCTTGCTGATTTCTAAAGGCATCGTGCGCTTCTTCATTTTCTCCGTCAATACTCAATGAAACCGCTAGAATACCCGCATCCTTCATCTTTTTCGCGAATTCTAAAGTAAGGCCATAACCGCAGGAAGCAACTACCATTTTAAGCCCTAACGAACTGCCGAATGCCGCAATCTCTAAAAAGTCTTTTCTTAAAACAGGGTCTCCCCCGGTCATAATAATAATCGGCTTAAAATAAGCAGCAATACCTTTTAATACTTTTTTGCCCTCTCCAGTCGTGAGATCTCTAGTTAGGTCATTTCCGATAGAACTAATCCGACAATGTTCACAAGACAACTTGCATTCTTTAGTCATTTCCCAGGCTATTAACCTCGGTATATATTCTTTTGTCATTTCTTTAATAGTCTCCTTGCTAAATCTTCAGCAAAATAAGTAATAATTAAATCAGCTCCCGCTCTTTTAATTGAAAGCAAGATCTCATTAGTAACTTTTATTTCATCAATAGCCCCATTTTGAGCGGCAAATTTAACTAGAGAATATTCTCCGCTAACATTATAGGCAACAAGAGAAATATCTGTTAGACAGCGAACCTTAGCAATCACATCAAGATAACTGAGCGCGGGCTTCACCATCGTAAAATCTGCCCCTTGTTTAATATCTTCAAGAACTTTTTCTACTCCTAATCGCGTGTTAAACGAGTCGAGCTGAGTTTTACGCTGCGGCCCGGCAAAAGCAGTCCCGCCTGCTTCTCTAAAAGGGCTATAAAAACTTGAAGCGTATTTAGCCGAATAGGACATAATTTTCCTATCACTGAATCCGCGCTGATCAAGCGCTTTGCGAATAACTTCAACCCCATAGGTAATCATTCCTGACGGCGCAATAATATCAGCGCCAGCTTGGGCCTGAGAAACCGCTATTTTTTTAAGCGCCTCACGAGTAAGATCATTATCTATTGTCCCATCAACTATTAAGCCGCATTCGCCATTCTTGGTATAGGCGCACAAACAACAATCAGCAATAACTATTAAGTTAGCAGACTTTTGCTTTATCGCCCTAATAGCTTTTTGAACAATTCCCTTAGAATTAAATGCTTCATCTCCGGTATCACTCTTTTGCCGGGGAATACCAAAAATAATTATAGCGGGAATAGCTAATTTTTCAATTTCTAGAGCCTTATCCACAGCCTCACCTACTGTATACTGAAATATTCCCGGCATAGATGAAACTAAGTTTTTACTTTCTATATCCTCTCTCACAAAAATAGGCATAATAAGGTCTTCTACAGCTACTTTTTTGTGCCGCCCTTTATGATTCAAAAGTTTTTCGATATTCATTGAATTATACCTATTTCCTCATCTGTAAGATAGCATCCTGGATCTTCCATCCACACATCGTTAAAACGCGCCTTAGCCCGGCCTCGCAAGCTGCCTCCGCAGAGTTCAATAAATTTACATTTAGCGCAACGCCCTTTTAAAAAAGCAAGCCTATCCCGCAGCTTCTTATGTAAAGAATCGCTATCATCAGGCCATATTTCGCTAAAAGGCCTTTTCTTTACATTGCCAAAAGAATAATCCATCCAGAATTGGCTAGGGTGAACCTCTCCGCTAAAATCTACGCATGCTATTCCTACTCCTTCACTATATCTTCCTCCGCCGTTCCAGCTTAAAAGTTTAAAAACGTCTTCCGCTTGCTTAGAATCTTTTTTTAATAGCTTCAAATATAAATATACTCCGTCAACATGATTGGCTACAGTCAGGACATCTTTTTTTATTCGGCGTTTTTTATAATCTTCTACTTTTTCAATTATTAAATCAATAACTTTTCGTGTTTGTTCCTTAGAAAGGTCTAACTTAGCTATATCTTCTCCCCGGCCTGAATAAGCTAAGTGATAAAAGCAAGCCCTGGGAATATTATTTTCTTCTAGAAAATTAAATATCTCGGGAAGAAACTCATAGTTACGGCTAGTTAATGTCAGCCTTAAGCCAACAGTTAAGCCGGCTTCCCCGCAGTATTTAAAGGCGTTTTTAGCTTTTTCAAACGCGCCCGGTGAACCTCGAAATTCATCATTCATCCGGCCTATTCCATCAAGGCTAATTCCAACGTAAGATAGGTTAATTCTTTTTAATTGCTCAGCAACTTTTGTATCAATTAATGTACCATTGGTCGAAAGCACAGTTGACAGCCCTTTTAACCCCGCATACTCAATAAGCTCAAAAATATCCTTCCTCAGAAGAGGTTCGCCTCCGGAAAAAAGAATAGCGGGAATCTTAAACTCTGCTAAATTATCAATCAGCTTTTTTCCTTCGTCAGTAGAAAGTTCGCCTTGATAATGCTTTGAAGTGCTCTTACTGTAACAATGAATACAATTTAAATTACAGCTTTGGGTTGTATTCCATACTACAACCGGCTTACGGCTTGAGCCGTCCTTTTGCTGAACCCCAATACCGTAACGTAAACTATTGTACTTAAAATCTTGGCCGCACCAAAGCTTTGATATTGATATCATTTAGTTACCTCAATAATTTTTTCAACAACACTATTAATCGTAGCCTGTTGAGAAATCTCAATATCTTTAAAGCCGCTATCACTGGCGCTTTTCGCGGTTATCTCGCCAATAGCAAAAACCTTGGTATTTTTAAAATTAGGATTAATTTTACAAAAATTAATAACCGTAGATGTACTGGTAAAACATATTCCGTCTAGCCTTGCGCTGTCTTCAATTGAAAATACCTCACAAGGAAGCTTAGCTTGATATAATAAAAGCTCTTCTATTTCTCCTCGGCGTAATCGAACTTCATCAATAAGAAACGGCCGGGCATCTTTTGCCCTAGGCAGCAAAAATTTCCTTTTGCTAAGATCCTGGCCTAACTTTTGCAAAATACCTTCAGACTGATAAATATCAGGGACAATATCAGCTTTAATCCCATATTGGAGAAGTTTATTTGCTGTCACCTTGCCAATAGACAAGATTGTTTTTTTAAACAATATCCTTGAATCTAATTCACCCTTAAAAAGAATATCAAAAAATATTTCAACTCCGTTAACAGATGTAAATATTATGTCTGTAAACTTATCTAAATAACCTTGCTGTAATAAAATTTCTTCCGCGTTTTTGATTCTAACAATCTCAATCACAGGAAACTCTATTACCTTAGCGCCTAACTCTCTTAAGGCCGCGGACATACCACTTGCCTGCTTTTGGGCCCGGGTAACCAAAAATGTTTTTCCAAAAAGAGGCTTTTTTTCGTACCAGGCAAGATTTTCTCTTAAAGCTATGACATCGCCAACAACAAACAGCGCCGGCGGGCTAACCTTATTTTTATCGCAAACTTCACAAACATCGCCTAAAGTTGTTACAAATGTTCTTTGCGCCGGGGAACAGGCGTTTTCAATAAGCGCGCACTTTGTTTCTTTAGGATATTCTTGATTAAAAAACTTATTAACAATAATTGCTATATTTTTTATAGCCATAACAAAAACAATAGTGTCGGCATTGGGAATTTTTATATTATTTGAATCCTCTTGTTTTCTTAAATGCCCGGTCGCGATAGCTACTGACCTTGAAATCCCTCTGTGAGTAAGGGGAATACCCGCGTACGCCGGCCCGGCAATTGCCGATGATATTCCCGGGATAACCTCAAAATCAATGCCGGTTTTAGCAATTTCCTCGCATTCTTCACTGCCGCGCCCAAAGATAAAAGGGTCTCCGCCTTTTAAACGAAGAACTACTTTACCTTGTTTAGCGTATTTAATCATTAGCTTATGAATATCTTCCTGAATAAATTTATGTTTTGATTCCAGCGCTCCGCTTTTTCCCACTGAAATCTGAATAGCATCATTGCGGCATAGCAAAAGCATAGCTTTATTAACTAAATAATCATAAAGAATAACATCGGCTTTACTTAAAGTTAATTGAAGCTTTACTGTAATTAACTCGATATCTCCCGGGCCGGCGCCGGCAATAAAAATTTTGCCTTTATTGTTCATAAAAATTTAAGTCTTTTCCTGTTTTTTCTCTCCACGAATTTTTAACTGCTTCGGCTAAATCAAAAGCTATTCTCTTGATATCAGTTATATCATACTTTTTTTTAATTTTTATAAAATGATTGAAATCTAAAGAAGAAAGAAATAACGAAACATTAACGATATCTTCTTTAATCTCCGCGAATACGCCTAAAGGCAGATCACAGCCTGCTCCAATGATTTTCATAAACTCAAATTCTATATACGCGGCATATTCACATAAAACATTGCTAATGCCTTTAACAACATCCTTTAGAGTCTGATCACCCTCTCTAATTTGCACAGCTACAATTCCTTGTCCTGCCGCGGGAACCATTTCTTCAATTGAAAAAGAATGGATTATCGCGTCTTTTAGGCCCAAACGCTCTAATCCTGCTTGAGCCAAAACAATCGCGTCATATTCTCCATTATTAAGCTTTTTTACGCGGGTATCAACATTACCGCGAATAGGCAGCACTTTTAAATCATCCCTGAGAATCCTTAATTGAGAATTGCGGCGCGCTGAACCGGTTCCAATACAAGCTCCAGCAGGCAAATCTTTAAAAGTTAAATCTTTCGCGAAAACAAGCGCGTCGCAGCGAGAAGCACCTCCCACAAAACCAGCTGTTAATAAACCCGCTTTAGGCAAAACACTCATATCTTTAAGCGAATGCACTGCTATATCAATTTCTTGGTTTATCAATGCCTCTTCAATCTCTTTAACAAATATATTTTTATTTTTTATTGATACTTCGCCTATCCCGGGCCGCGAATGATTATCGCCTGTAGTCTTTAACCTCACAATATTAAAGCTGAAATCAGCATTGTTAGCAGCTAACAACGAACTAATATATTCAGCTTGCCAAAGAGCCAGTTTACTTGCCCTTGTGCCAATATTAATTAATTTATTCATCGCCTATATTTTTTTATAAAATAACCCTGGATTACTTCCGATAAAAAATTGAGGTCTTTTTGGCTGTGCGCTCCGGAAATAAAAAATGTTTCCAGCTCAGCCGGAGGCCAGTAAATGCCTTTATCAAGTAAATACCTGAATAATTCGCCATAATATTTTCCTCCGCGAGCATCAAGAGCATCGTTGTAATTTTGGACACTCTTTTTACGAAAGCGTATACTCATCATTGATTTATAATGTGAAAAATGGGCGTCAATGCCATTTTTTTCAAAAAACGAATTCATCCGCAATGAGAATTTTTCGCTTTTTTCATTTAAACAACCATAAAACTCTTTATTTAAAAGCCTTAAGGCCTCATGCCCTGCTTTCATAATTACCGGATTCCCCGAAAACGTTCCGGCTTGGTAAACTCCTCCTTTAGGAGCCAAACAATTCATGATTCTTTTTTTCCCGCCATAAGCCCCAATCGGAAAACCTCCGCCAATTATTTTTCCCAGACAAGTCAGATCGGGAATAATATTTAATTCTGACTGGACTGACCCTTGCCCGGCTCTAAAACCAGTCATAATCTCATCAAAAATAAGAACAATGTTATATTTCTTAGTTAACCCGCGTAATACTTTCAAAAATTCTATAGATGCCGGAATAACTCCCATATTTCCGGCAACAGGTTCGATAATTACACTAGCGATATCATCTTTGTGCTTTAAAAGTGTCTTTTGTAAGGCTTCAATATTATTATAGGGAAGGCTTAATGTATTTTTGATATGACTTTCAGGAACGCCTTGACTTGACGATGCTTTTAATTGTGCTACTCCTGAACCAGCGTTAGTCAAGAAGTCATCAAAGTGGCCATGATAACAGCCATCAAATTTTACAACTATTTCTTTGTTGGTAAATCCGCGGGCCAAGCGGATTGCGCTCATAGCTGCTTCTGTTCCTGAATTAACAAACCGTATTGCTTGAATTGAAGGAATGCAATTTATAATATGCTTGGCGATATTAATCTCCTCAACTGTTGTTGTTCCAAAACTTATTCCTTTTTCAATGGTTTTTTTACTAGAAAGAGAAACATTTCGATTACCATGGCCGAGAATTAACGCGCCCCAGGACAAACAATAATCAGTATAAGTGTTGTTATCATAATCATAAAGCTTAGAGCCCAAGCCTTTTCTAATTACAATAGGACTGCCGCCAACTGATTTAAAGGAACGCACCGGGCTATTAACTCCTCCAACTAATAGCTTTCTTGCTTGCTTAAAATGTTTTGCAGAATTTATTTTCTTCATTTTCCAAGAATAAATGTTGAATACTATTATTGATGATCTCTCTACACTTAAGAATTTCTTGTTCTCTTTTATCTCGATTCTTATTGGCGATGTTTTTTAAAGAATCAACGTTGTATAGGTGGGCCGCGGGAATATTGGATATTTCCGGATCAATGTCGCGGGGAACAGCCAAATCTATTAAAAATATTTGATTATTTTCCCTTCTCTTCATAATTCTGCTCATCATTTTATAATCTATTAAATAATTAGGCGACAATGTGGATGTTATAGCAACATCAACCTCACCCAGATAATATTCAACTTGATCAAAGTTAATCGCGGTTCCCTTAAATTCTTCCGCAAATAACTTAGCTTTTTCATTGCTTCTGTTTGATACTAGAACTGAATTTGCTCCCTTATCCTTCAATGATTTTAAAGTAAACTTTCCGATATTCCCCATACCAACAATCAATATCTTTGTTTTATCTAGATTTCCCAATATTTCTCCCACCAACTGACAGGCAATAGTGCTTATCGAAACGTTTCCCATCCCGATATTTGTCTGAACGCGAATTCTTTTGCTAACCGCGAAGGATTTCTGAAAAAATGTATTTAAATTTTTTGCTGTCATGCCCAGCTCAAGTGATAATTTATAAGCCTCCTTGATTTGGCCTAATATCTGCGATTCGCCTATTACCAAAGAATCCAGGCTGGATGATACCTCGAAAAGATGCTTAAGAGCCTGTTCATCTTGATATCTGTAAATAAAAGGGTATATTTCTTCGCGAGAAACATTGTGAAAAGACGCTAATAAAGAGATTATCCTTGATATTTGACTCCCCTCCAAACACCCTCCTATATACAATTCAACCCTATTACAAGTAGATAAAATTATAAATTCACCTTCAGGAAAGTTTTCTTTTAATATTCTTAAAAAGGATTGTTTTTGGGCAAGAGTAAAAGACAGAGATTCTCTCAGTTCAATTGAAGATGTCTTATGGCTTAACCCTATAATAGCAATATTAAATTTCATTTTTACCTTCTATTTTACCATCTATCTACTTATCCGGATTAGAGCGAGTTTTATTATACACAAATATCTTGATTTTGAAATAAAAATCACATTAACTGTCAAGGCAAAAATAATAATCTTTATGTTGAAAAAGCTAAATATTAATAATATAATAGCTTTGGATCTTTTTGCCCAACATAACTCTATGAACTCAATAAATAACAACTGGAAGCATTTTATTCAAGAACAAGCCATAGACTACTCTTTTGAACTAGGATATGTTACTAAACGCTTAAGAATCTTGCTAATTAGATACCGTGAACAAATCAAAAATACTTTATTTCCGCCGGAAAGTCCAAAATTTAAACAAGAACTTTCCACTTTTCTGGCATCAAAATTAAACGAAATGCCTGACTTGACTCTAGAAAATAAAGTATTCAAGAAGTTAAATAAAGTACTTACTCATTTCCTAATATGTTCTTTAGCCGGCAATCGCACTGCTGATGAAATTATTCTCGGATTACAGTCCGACATCGAAATGCGCGATGAAGTAGTCAGCCTTTTGATCAAAAAAATAAATTCTAAAGCTTCTGTTGATACTCAGCGCGTTTTTCTTGACCAAATTTTATTAGGAGACGAAGAATTAAAGAAATTGCTTAATCAACAAACAATAATAAAAGGTTTTCCCCATACTATTTAACCTGAAAAAATAAAAGGAGAAAAAACTATGGCCTTAATCGAAGATACCACAGTTGCGGCGGTCACAGGCTCTGCTGCCAGCTTAAAAGCCCTTAGCTTAACCACTGTTCCCGAAATCGCGGCCGCGATAAATTATACCGGAGTATTTTTAGTTGCTACTGGTATAGTTGCCGTAGGCACGCCTTTGGTTTTTATGGGGACACGCTATATTATCCGTAAAATAAATAAAACTAAAGATGGTGCTGACCAGATAACAATATCATCTATGAATGGAAAGGTTATGATGTCCTTTGTTGTTGCTGCCGCGCTTCTAATTAGCGTAGGAACTGCTATGATGCCGAGAACTGAAACAGTAATGATAATTCATATGGTAGCCGGCTACACCTGTTTAATAGTTTCTTTGTTCCATGTCTATCAATATCGTAAAATCATTAAGGCCCAAGCTAAAAAATATTTTAATTTTCTATCTGCGCCAAAAGGCAAAATTCAGACAGCAGTTAAAAAACCTGCTGTCGCGCCTCAGGCAGCATAGTCCAAGCGCTGCCATTGGCAATACAAACTACTCTAAAACTAAATTTTTTATGTCAAAAACAACTCAACAAAATCCAATGATTGATATTACTGCTTTACTGGTATTTTTAGAAAATCATGCTGACGAAAAAGAATTAGATGAGCTAGGAAGAATCCTTAAATGCACTAGGTGTGCCGGCCCAAAAACTTATGCTCAGGATATTACTAAAAAATTATATAAAACTTACCAAACTCCTGCCGGATATTTAATCAAAAAACCGACATTAGACGAAATGTGTAATAAAATAGCTAAAAAGATGAAATTGCGTCAATTACAAGGAGTAGGCTGGCAAAGGCTGCATAGCTTATGCCTTAATATATTTGAAAATATTTTTAAGGCGATGACGCCGGAAGATAAGGAAAAATTTCTTAGAGAAATGTGGGCCCACCTAAGCGCGGATGATAAAGAGAAACTTAAGAAGAATTTCAATATTACTAATATCGCTTCCTTCATCCATTCTAGTGAAATGCTGGTTGCTCATGTTGTAGGCGTGTATTTAGCCAGAGAAACAGCCCTTTATGCTGCCGCGGCTGTTTTGCGCCTTAGCCTAGGCGCTGAACTTACCCTTGCCGCAAGCACTGTATTAACTCGAACCGCGACTGTTTTTCTTGGGCCAATAGGCTGGGCCTTAGTGGCTGTGTCTATTAATGACTTAATGGGTACAGACTACAAAAGAATAGTTCCCGCGCTTCTTACTATTAATATAATCAATATGCGCGTTCACACCGCAAAAGGCAAAGAATTCCTTCAATTCTTAAACGAGATGTAAATCTTCCGGCCGGTTTTATTATTTATTATAGCTGTTATCTCAACGATATAGTTAACCGCTGTTTAGGCTTAACCAGCGCTGTTTCTTTAGCTTATTTCTTTATCGCCCAGCGCAGTATAGCGCTTTTAGATCGCGGGTTGGAATATTGCTCTCTTGCGCTTGGACGTATGGGCTTATGGCTAATATTCGCGTATAGTCCTGAGCTAAAGCCCTGCTCAAAAAAATCCATAACACGTTTATCTTCACCAGAATGAAAGGTCAAAATTGCGGCGCGGCCCTGAGCCTTAAGGCAATATGGTAAATTTCTTAAAAATTGTTCAAGCGCGGAAAACTCATCATTAACTTTAATCCGCAAAGCCTGAAAAATTCTGCGAATAGAACCCCTTATCTTACTATCCCAATCAAGGCGCGATTTCGCGCCTAAGGCGCAAGCAACAACCTCAGCCAAATCCCTAGTCATATTAATTCTAGTTCTATTTTTAAAAACTGCATAGGCAATAGTCCGGGCTAAAGGCTCGTCAGAATTTTTAACAAACAACTTTTCCAGCTGTTTCTCATTTAATGATCTTATTAAGGTTACTGCTGTCTGGCCGCGTTTAGGATTAAATCGTAAATCTAAAGGGCCTTGGCGCTTAAATGTAAAGCCCCGCGCCGGATTATCCAACTGCATTGATGATAGGCCAAGATCAGCTAAAACAAAATCAAAACCTACTCCGGCAGAGCCTATCAGCTTAAACATTCCGGCAAAATTACCGCGTTTAATAATTAATTCTTTTTCGCCAAACCCCATCGCGCGCAAACGCTTTTGGGCGCGGACAAGTTCTAACGGATCTATATCTAAGGCAAACAACCGGCCGTTAGGAATAATTCTTTTAAGAAGTTCCACGGCATGGCCGCCAAAGCCTAATGTCGCGTCCAACCCTGTCTGCCCGGGTAAAGGCTTTAAAATATCTAAAATCTCATTAACGCAAACCGGCCGATGAGTGCCGGCAGGAGTCTTGCCGCTTTGAATAATTTTCTCTACGTCTAAAGTATATTTATCAAAATTAAGCTCTTTATATTTTTCCTCAAAATGGCGGGGGTGAGTGCCTTTGTAGCGGATACGGCGTTTAGGTTTAGCTGGGCCATTATTCACGTTATCTATTGGTTGCTTCATATTCTACCAGCTGATGTATTTTTCACTTGCGGCGCTTTAAAGCCTTTAAATAAAAAATCTCAACTTTCTTCCTGGCCCAGGGAGTCTTTCTTAAAAATTTTAGGCTTGAGGCCATACTAGGATTATTAGTGAAACAGCGGATATCAATATTTTCGCCTAATTCCTGCCAACCATACCAAACCTCTAAGTCAGTAAGAATCATCTTTAAGGTAACGCCGTGCAGCGGGTCTTTGTGTTTTATCTCTGACATATTGACACGTATTATAAGTTAAATATGGCCATTATACCAGCTTAATAATTTAGTTAATATTAGGCCTTATTTGATTAAATTACACCTCCAAAAGTGTTACCTAAAAATAAAAAAATCCTAGCAAAAAGCTAGGCTATTTTATTCCGGCTCCCCAAGATAAATTTATTTCACAAAAACGCGTTTTACTTTACCATTTTCCCAAACTGCGAGAGGCCGGCCGTCTTTTTTGTGCTGAGCCACAACTTTTTTTACCGCCTTTTTCATAGCTGCTTCAGCTTTATCTTGTATAGTCATTCTTTTTTTCACAGATTAACTCCAGTTTTTTTACAATTCTTTCAAATAACTCTTGGTCAAATATATCTACATGAGCATTCTGTTTTCGAGCGATAAGCTGAGGTTTAGATTGTGAGTTATTAAACAACATCCATTGATCTGCTAACAAGCGATATTCTTTGAAAAATTTATCTACGCTACGTTCAAACCGGCGTTTTATATCCTCAAGCGGAACATTATTGCCCGCCTTGCGTCACACGATCCTTAACCCTAGCAATCGCAAGTTGTGTACCTGGTATCCATAGAAAAAAAATGTGAATCTTATACCCTTTTTCTTTAAGCATCTTAAAATGCTTTAGATAAGTTACGCCGGACATAGTTGTTTCAAAACCAAAATCAACGACATTTTCTGAATATTCTTTGATTTGCCCTAAGACAAGTTTACCGGATTTGACCGCGGCTTGTTGCGGTGAAAACGGAGACAATCCCGCGGCAATAAGATCCGCATTGATAAATCGTTCACAACTAGCATATTCAGGCAAAAACGTTTTCGCAAACGTAGTCTTACCCGAACCATTTGGCCCAGCTATTATATAAACGTTCTTACTTCGCATACCGTAACATTATACCGCAAAAAAAACACAAATAAAAAAGCCCAGCAAAAAAACTGAGCTATTTTATTCTGTATCCGCTTAATGAGGACGACTGCCCTAGAACTCACTAAGGAAAAGAAAGGGGCCGCACCTATTTTTTTTACTTTTCTCGATCGTCCTCGGCCTATTACCTTCATATTCTGCTTAAAATTCTTTTTTGAATTTCAGCATAACCTTATCGTCGGTTTTTGGTTTATCCTGAGTTTGTTCTGTCTCGTTGTTCTGTTTCAGCTCTTTTTCTGCTCCTATGGAAATATTTTCCGTAATTTTGTATTCGCTGCCTATCTTCTGGGATACAGACGTTTTTTCGTCAATCTTTTGCTGCTGTTCAATAGCATAGCTAATAGATGATTTATCTGATATATCTTTTGTAGCTCCGATTCCTGTGGTTTGACCATCATATTTTAATAGAATATTATGTATGCCATATTGCTGAGCAATTTTGTCTCCAGAACCAGAAAAAACAAAATACCCTAAAAAGTCCTTTGCAAGATCCATAGACAGCTCTCGCGCATTTATGGCAGTTTCAGCGCTCTGCCAAGTTTTATTAGTTGCAAGCATTAGCATCAGCCTATCTTCATTCATTGCGGGCTTAGAAGTTAATTTTATATCTGGTTTATCAAAAGTTCCTTCCAGCGCAATCTCAATCCTCACATCGCCTACATTCGATACCCCTTTGAAATTTAATGCAGGCTTTTTAGAATCTCCAGTAAATAATATTTTGCTCTCCTTAAGATTTACTGTTGCTGTTTTAGGCCCAGACAGCATTCCGCTTTTTAATAAAATCCAGCCATTTAATTTAAGATTGTTTTTGATAGAATTGAGCTTAAAATTTAATTCTCCCGGGCAATTAACCATAGAAAATTTATCCCGAGACAATTTTTCTACGTGAAAGCTGCCTGATATTTCCGGCTTTGACAAAGGCCCTTTAATGTTTATGTCCACATTCTTTATATATCCGGAAACTTTTTTTACCGTCTTGTTTTCTACAAATAAATCCAGTAGATCACTGACATTTATATCATTAGAATATACTGTCATATTCAATTCGGCGTTCTGATAATTTCCATAGAAAAGAATAATATCCGAGCTAGGAAATATCAGCTTACCATTCTGTATATTTATTCTTAAACCATTAAGGTTAAAAGAGTTTAATGCTATTTCAAGCCTCTGGATTTTCAGAACATTGCCTTTAGGCAGCCCTTCTAAATCATGGAATTCAATATCCTGATATACCAATGCCTTCGAGAGGCTGCCAGATGTGTTTTTAATATCAATATTCTCAATTTCAACATAATTTGACAATATTAATTCCGCAATGGCGATAGAACCCTTGGTGGTAAAAGCAACATAGTAGAATATCAATAAAACAATCAAGATAACAACAACAGCCGCGGCTATTAAAATCGAAACTTTACGATTAGCCAAAATACCCCTCTTCAACTTGACCCCTTGTGTTTAAACCAAATCATTATCCCTCCAGTGCCAATAAGAAAAGGTGTCACAAAAAGGATAACAACCACCATGCGTTTTTGTTTACTCGTCAAATCGAGACGTTCAACTTTGATTTCTTTCTGATCAATAAAAATCTTATATTCTAAATCTGAAAGCCAATTAATAACATTTAGCCCCATCTGGGCATTACTATATTTCTCAATAAAAGCATTCGACAAAAAATCTGTATCAGTAAAGACAATAATACGGGTATCGGTTGGTTCATCCTCTTCCTTTGGCTCCAAAATAACAAATGCGATGGGAACAGGCCCCGGAACATCCACACCTTTATCAAATTTAATGCTAAAAGTCCTATCTGTTTCGCCCCAGCTGCTTTCGTCTGAAGCGGTTAAAACCACCGGAGCTGCCATAATTGATTTGCGTCGATTTTCTAAAACAGAGATTGAACGAGGACGAATATAAAAGGTATAATCCAAATCTTTCATAATAGCTTGGTGCGGCGGATAATTACGGGTAGCCGGACACCCTACATCTTGGCCAATATGATTAGATAAATCTACAACAATATCATCGGCAATCTTTATACCCCAATGGTTGAGAATGTTGTTTAGAGAAGGGTTTTTGCGGCTTTCCTCTTCTGTAAGTGGTTTATCGGGTGTAGTAATAGGAGTATTCTCAATTAAAAAAAGGGTATCACCGCCATTCTCTAAGTACCCCTTGATAATCCCTTCCTCTTTCTCTGTTAGAGGATTTCGAGGCCCGGCAATAATAAGGGCATCACAATCTTCGGGAATTTTTTCTTCTCCTCCCAACATCACTGTTTTTACCTCTACATTATTGGCGATTAGTATCCGCGTTAGAATGCTCAAACCATTATCACCATGATCAAAAACATCGTATTCTCCATGTCCGGTTAAAAAGTAAACAATGCGTTTATCTCTTGCCGCTTGAATAATGGCATTAGTTACCTGTTCTTCAGATAACAGCTGATTGGTAAAATCAATATCCTTACGCTCACTCCCGGAAAGAACTATAACCTTTTTTTCTTTTCCGCTTATTACACTGCCAAATTGAGCAGCATAGCCAATCCGCGCAATAGGATCAATGATTTCAGCTTTAATCCTTCCTTGAGAACGCCTTTCATATTCTTTAAACAAGTCTTCTAAATACTTTGGCGGCATTCCTACATAAAAAGCGGTAATCTTAACTTCTCGTTGAAGATTATTGATAACTGCGGTAGTACTTTCCGATAAGGTATGTTGTTTGGCTCTAGTTATATCCCAACGCACATTGTAACGATGCGATAAATAGTTAATTCCCGCAAAAAGGGTTAAAGGTAACACGATCATAAATACAGCAAAACTATACTTTTGCCATTGAAAAACCCGTGCTGACTTTTTAGTAAACTTTCTTACCTCAAAAAAACAGATTAAAACACAACTTAGGCCGATTAAAAAAATAATAATGGCCGGCTTATTGAAATGGTTTTCTATATAAGCTGCTCCCAAACCATATAAAAAACAAAGCATTCCCGTCACGAATAGTAAAGGAAGATTTATAAGTTTTTTCTTTAACGCCATAATCGGTTCTCAATACTAAGCCTTGTGAATAAGATACAAATAAGGATGCCGCTTAGGTAATACACAAAATCCGCCAAAGTGACAAGCCCCATAGCAAAGTTTTCGGCATGACTCCAAGTGCCGATATATCGAATAAAAGCTTCTGTATGGCCGCTGAAATATTTTATAAAACTTATTGAGAAATACGATAAAAACAAAACTGTATAAGAACTTAGCGCGGCAATAATTTGATTCTTTGTCAATGAAGAAGCCAGTATGCCAATAGCAATAAATAAAGCGCCCTCCAGCCAAATACCTAGATACCCTATTAATATCGCCAGCCGCTGAGGCTGGCCAAAAAATTCGAGGATAAAATAATAGCTCGTTGTTAATCCAATAATCAGAGAGAAAAATATCAAGTTGCCCAAATATTTACCAAGAACAATTGCCGTGTTTGTCGTTGGGGTAGTCATTAAGAATTCCATAGTGCCGGAAGCTTTCTCCTCGGAAAATGCTTTCATAGTTAAAAGCGGTATGATGAAGATAAACAAAAATTCCATAATCTTAAATACATCCCGCAGGCTAGCCTCTTGGTTTTGGTCAATTATCAAAAAAAAGAATATGTTAAAAATCGAAATAGTAACAATCAAAACAATATAAGCTATAGGCGATTTAAAGTATTCTTTTAGTTCCTTTACGGCGATAGCAAATATTTTATTCACAGCGATTAATTCTCCTTGGCCGAATGTAATCTTAAAAATACATCTTCGAGGCTTGTTCCGGGCTCTTTTAAAAGATTTTCTAAGGTATCATCAACGACAATTTCACCGGATTTAATTATTAAAACTCTTTGAGCGATTTGCTGAATCTCAGAAAGAATATGTGTACTTAGGATTACCGTTCTTTTATATTCTAAGCTTTTGATAAGATTCCGCACTTGAATAATTTGAACCGGATCTAAACTAATTGTCGGCTCATCCAATATCAAAACTTGGGGATCATTAATTATGGCTTGAGCAATACCCACCCTTTGCTTATACCCCCGAGAAAGAGCATTAATAGTTTTCCCTTGAACGCTTTGGAGGCTGCATAATTCTATTACTTTATCTATCTGAACACGCTGCTGTTTAACAGGAACATTCTTCAGCTGGGCAGCAAACTTAAGGTAATACCTTACCGTCATATTAGGATAAAGCGGCGGTGTTTCAGGCAAATACCCTATTTTTTTACGAATAGCCAAAGAGTTCTTAGATACTTCTTGTCCGGCAATGATAACCTTGCCGGATGTGGCTGAAAGATAAGAAGTCAAAATACGCATAATCGTAGTTTTGCCGGCACCATTTTGCCCTAAGAAACCAACAATCTCTCCTCTACCAATTTCAAAGGAGATATCTTTTAGGGCCTCAAATCCAGCGAAATATTTTGTAACCTGTTCGACCACAATCATATTTTACCCTTTTCTCCACTTTTCCATCTTTATAATGGACTAACGGTTTGCTTGAATTAATTTTTTGTATAACGCTTCATACTGATCTGTCATTTTTTCAACATTAAAAAATTCCTCAACATGTTTTCTACAATCCCGTGGATCTAAATTTTTAACATCTGTAATTGCTTTCAAAAATTCTTCAAATGTATCCACAGCAAAACCATTTTTACCATTCACAATAATTTCCGGCACTGAACCTCTGTTGAATGCAACCACTGGGGTCCCGCAAGCCAAAGCTTCAAGTATGATCAAGCCAAAGGGCTCCTCCCAATCAATAGGGAATAATAAACACGCTGCATTGCTATATAACGATTGCTTTCGAGAATGGCCTGCTAAAGGCTCAAAAATAATTTGTTTATTGTCTATAAAGGGTTTGATTTCTTGATCAAAAAACAATTGATGGGACTGTTCAATTTTTCCAACCAGAAGTAATCTCCGCTGAAGTTTGATTGCGGCTTTGATTGCAGTATCAGCTCCCTTATTCTTACTTATATTTCCGATGAATAATAGGTAATCTTTTTTGTTGCTGCTAAATTGAAAACGGTTGATATCAATGCCGTTATGGATATAACCATCTATTTTAAATCCTTCCTCTCTTTTACATTGATTTTGACTCACCGCCGCAAAGGTGCAAACATCCTTATAATATTCAACAAAAGTATCATTTTTATTGGTGATATCATTATGTAAAGTAGTGATTACCGGCGGCTTCGCGTATTTAGAGAATGGCAAACCATAGAACCCTATATGACTATGAATAACATCAAATAAATCCGCATCTTGAAATGCAAAATTTGCGTTTGCGATACAAAATTCCGGCGAATCTTTCCCAAACCCTAAAGCTTTTTTGAACAATGATTTCAACCTGGCACTTGTTTTGGAATCTCCGGATGCATATAAAGTAACATCATGCCCACGCTTAACTAAACTTTCTGTCAATGAGCTAACAATCAGTTCAGCTCCGCCATAGCTAACAGGCGGCAGGCTTAGACAAATAGGAGCTATTTGCGCGATACGCATATTTTTCTTCCTAAATAACGTGAGCTCCTCGGGAGGAAAAAGGCTCAAACTGAAAAACTTCTATTCTTCCTGAGAAAATTATAAAATCCCTATTCGAAAATGTTACAATCCAGGGAATGTCCCCAGAACTAGTATTAGGCCAAGTATGATGAGCAAGATAATCAAAACTACTATGGATAGCTTTTTTGAGCGCAAGGATGTATAACCGAACTCTTTCACTAACTGCGTTATTACATCTCGGCGTTCTTTGCGCGTATCTTTTGGTAAATTCGGTACATGAGTAAAAAGCCGGCCCAAAGTAGCGCTTAGCCGCATATGCGCGTTTATCGCCCAACCTGATGCTTCCAAGAGCACGCTCATATCCCTTTTGCGTATCTTGATGAAACCGGCGATTATGCCCGGCAATAAAATAACTGCTGATATTCCTGCTAATGCGGTTAGGATATGTGCTGGTTTTACTTGGGAAAGAGCCTTAGCACCATAGGCAAAGGATGACCCAAGAGCCGCAATAGCAATGCCTCCGCCCAACAAGAGGTCACGAGTCATGCCCGACGTGCTAGGGGCAGTAAAACCTTTCTCTAACGAACCCTCGCTAAATTTGGTGAACTTATCTATTTGTTTTCTTATAAAACCTGTAATTTGCTGGAAAGGCGCTTTAACTGATTCATAGATGCTGATAGGGTTTTCCACGATATCTACTATTTGAGCATCCCACTCTTGGCCGTCTACAGTAAAAAAAATGCCGCGTTTGCCCAGCCGCAACCCGCCTGAAATACCGGAAGTTACCGCGGCTACAATTTCAAATTTAGCATCCCTATCTTGACGGCCGGTAACGTCCACGTACAACAGATACATACAACTTTTTTCCGCTATTTTTTTGTGTGCCTGCCGATCCTGAACTTTCATTGTAAAAGTAATTTGTCTTCCATCAATTACTAATGTGCCCATCTCAAAAAGGGCGCTCCTGTTAGGATTATAAAGATTTGAAAAATTTACAAAATTGTTTGCCAGCTCCATCAACCATCTTTGGTAAAGAATTAACTTTTCCAGATTATGTATCTGATTTAAATCATCAGCCACAACCAAATCTTTTGCGATAAGCTCACTCACCTGTTTTCTGTAGGGTCCATTGAAGTAGGTGTTCAATCTATCCACACTCAGTTTTTCTACCTTTATTCCCTGTTTGTTTTCAAGCCACGTTCGGTATGAACTAAAGATATTTTTTACATTATCCCATTGTTTTTGGGTAAGGTGTTTAACCGGGCCGGGAAGAGCGCGCTTTAGAACCTTCTCCTTAAGACAAAAAAGACGCTCAGCATATAAAGGATTGATAGCTGCCCCTAAATCCAAGATACCTTGAGGATTGAGCTCAGCCAATGGGGCATCCTTAATCCGAGCTTCAATCATTGACTTATCCCTAAAATCGATTTCGTCGAGTTCCTTTTGACGAAGCTGCATCTGAGCTGCTGCTCTCTGATCAAACTTGACCATTGCGCACTGCGCAAAATACTGTTCGATTTTCTCTTCTAAACTAGTTATTAACGCGTAAGATTGCGGTGTTTCAGTTCCCCAAGGCATAACCTCTGCGGCATCATTTCCCTTAGAAATTTCGGCTTTTGCTTTCCATGCAAGATAGCTTTGAGTTTCATTAAAGAATATCTCAAGCTGCTCTTGACTAATCCCCGGCTTGCCGCTAGCATCAAAAACAGAACCAACAGTTTCTATAACCGAAATAATAAACTGGGCTAAATCAGAATCAGACGCGGCTTCCGGAGGAATAATACCATCGCCATTATTAGCCGCGCTAGCCATAATACTTTGCACATCACGTACTTGAGCTAAACTAATCTTCTGCGCGCCCGCTAAATTGAGATTAGTTAAAATAAGTTCTGCTGCTGTTCGCAATTTTTTACCTTCAGGATGACTGATGTCAATATCGTTTAAATCTAAAATTTCAGTGCCTTCAGACAAACGATTACGATTAGCAAGAAATCGAAATAACCACTCTTGTGCCGCCTTAATTTCACCAGTCCTAATGCGGCCGTTTTGATCAGTATCTACATAAGAAGTAAATACTTTATCGCAGTTGAGGCTATCAATCGGAACACTGGTAGCTGCCCAATGCGCCTCATCAAGAACTTGAATCTTCTCTAAATCTTGCGCGTCTTGAATTCTAAGCTGATAACTTCGCCCGTAATTTTTAAATATCAATTGAAACATAAACAAACCTCTCCTTTTATATAAGGGGTCAATCAAAGGGGTCAAAGGGGTCATCAAAGGGGTCATCAAAGGGGTCAAGTCTTAGGTTGTAAGTTTAATGCTTTTTCTAGTTCATGCACCCGATTGTAACACCCTTCCTTATTTCGTATTTCATCACAGGCCCGCTTATACTGTTGCGACACTGCGGCACAGCTAATTCCCCCTAATTCCCTGCCAATTGACTGCAGCGTATGGCCTGCTATTTCTTTACCAATATAAATAAAGGCATATCTGAGTTCGCTTATTGTTCTCTGTCGTTTCTTTTTAAGCTCGTCTATTGATATACCATAAATCTCTTTAATTCGGTGAACGACAACAGCAAGATCTATCTCGCGAAAATGCTCCCGACAGTGAGGCTTCTCTTCCTCGCTCATCTCCTTACTACGACAGAATTCTTTCATTTTTGCGACAAATGATTCTCCCCCTAATATCGCAGGCCAATTCTCCCCTTGAAGACGTCGAAGAAGCTCCCGCGATTCCTCATCCTGAACAAACCTATCAAACTCCCGAGCAGCTTCTTTCTCATACCGGCTAAATCGCATTAATATCGGTTTTACCTTAAGCCATTTAGGCCTCTCCTGTTTACGCATAAATGCCCGGTGGCTTGTCCACCTATGTTCGTATGCTTTTTTTACTATTTGGGCACGAACCGGATTTTGATGAATATACCTAAGAAGCGCTAACAAATAACTCTCTTCCTCAACCACTATTGATTTAAATCTCCCCCTAAACACACTCCCCTCTAATCCATAGCGCTTATTAAAGTCCTGGGCATATACACCATTAAGGTGGCGCATTATGCGGGAGAGATTTCCCTGTGGTGTGCGAATGAGTAAGTGATAATGATTTGGAAGGAGTGAATACGCGTACACTTCAAGCTCTAAGCGACGTGTACATTCTTCAATAATTGAGAAAATTTTACGGTAATCCTTGGCATCAAGAAATATTTCCTCTCGCCGACGTCCTCGGTTCATTATATGATACCATGCCCCAGGATATTCTATACGTAACGGTCTACTCATAATAAGATAGTATACCTGAAATGTTTTATAAAATCAATCTAAACTTGCAAACTAAGACTTGACCCTTTTCCTTTTTCGATAAGGCTTCGTCCCCAGAACAAGAGCGGAATAATAACCTCCGAGCTGGTCAATTTCCGTTATCTTACCGCTTTCATATAGGCCCACCGCACGTTTAAACGTCGCCTCGCCGGTGGCGAATTTTATTTTGTTAAGGTCATATGAAGGAAGCATAAATTAATTACTCTCTAATAATTCAGAAATAATATTTTGAATTTCCTCCCACTTCTGATTGCGTTCTTCACTTCCATCAGGGAGAGAAAGCCACTCCTCTACCGTATCTGGTAAATCATTATTGACTTTGATATTTAGCCTTTCCATTAATTCAATTGCTTTTTTACGTAAAAGGGGAGAGACTTGTTCTCTAACTGCAAAAGAATCAAGTTTATATCCAATCGCATGATCAACCATTACCAATTTTATTAAAAATTCGCCTATTTCTTCTGATTTCTTATTCGCAACTTCAGCTTTGTTCTGCGCATTTTTTGCAGACTCATAGGCTTGTTCTGCCCTTATTCTTTCTTTTCTGGCTTCTATCATGTGGACATATGCTATAGATGCTGCAACTATTGAGATCACCAAACCTATCCACGAGAAAAAATAGTTCCATCGTCTCAACAAAATATTTTTTACTTCCGCATCAGTAATGGCATACCCTTTAATGTTATATAAAACGGGTGTAAATGCGTCGCATCTATAAAATCTGCTTGCTCTTTTCTTGTCTATGTCGACCCCAGCGATATTTGACCATTCACATTTTCCTTTAGTTAAAATTGCCGCTTCTCTTATTGTTTTATGGTCACCGTTTTCCGGCTTAAAGTATATACAGTATCTACACTGTGAAAATCCTATCTTAAAGAGAATGGTACGAATAAATTTGGCAAATTTGGAGGTTTCCCATTTCTGTTCCATATATAGTCCATGAATTACATTGCTAAATTTTTTCATTATTGAATCACTGTTGTTTATTTCTTTGTGCACTTATGCTCCGCAACATTTTTTGTATTTCTTACCGCTTCCGCAAGGGCAGGGTTCATTGCGTCCGGCCTTGGGACCAATCTTTACACCTGCTTTTTCTTTCAGCCAATCAATGGCGCCGGATACTTTTTTCCATGCCTCTAGATACCTTGAGGTATAGCAAAATCCTTCATCTTCTCCA
>JBDRIY010000092.1:0-9402 GCA_043815445.1 Candidatus Omnitrophota bacterium | reverse complement strand
ATGCCTTTTTAGCCAGGCTGGAGTCGCTATCGGCTTATCTATTTTATCTAGCCAATATTTTACCGGCCAAATTGGAGATTAAATAGTAAATATTGTAACTGCCACAGCCTTTATTCTTGAAATTATCGGCCCCTGGTTTGTCAAGATTTCGGTTACTAAAGCCGGTGAGGTGGGGTTAAGTATCACTGAAGAAGATTTTGTTTATAAGATGAAAGCTGAAGATATAATGGATAAAAATTTCCCTTTAATATATCAAAATACACCTTTAAGCAAAATTCTTGATATATTTAGCGAAAGTGCTAATCTCTATTATCCGGTAGTGGGGCCTGAAGACAAATTAATTGGCATTGTAACCGTTGATAATATAAAAAGTACCTTTATGGCCAGAAGCGCCGGTGAATTGATTCTAGCGGCTGATGTATTAGAACCAGCCGTAGCTTCGGTTTCGCCAGAGTCATCTTTATCTGAAGTTAAAGACATACTGGCTCAATACAACCTTGAATATCTTCCAGTAGTTACTTCAGAAAATAAAATTGTAGGGTTTATAGAGAGAAGAATGGTTTATAAGATAATTTCAGCGAAAATTATAGAATTACAACGCCAGGCTGATGTTCTTGAGGAAAGTTAAAGCAAAGTATATTAAGATGAGTAAAAAAAATATTCTTATTTTTTATTTTATAATATTTATATTATTAACCGCTATGTTTCCGGAATTAAGTTTAGGGGCTAATATTTCTCTATGCCGGGAGGTTGAAGGCAGGGGAGGCACTTACGGGATTGAAGAAATTAAGTTTAATAAAAACAATTGCCTTTATGTTGATTTTTTTCAGGATAGAGACATTCTTGCCCTAACCGGCTCTATACAGCGCTTAGAGTCTTTTATTACTTTAGCCGAGCCTATCCGCGCTAAGGCTTGCCTAAGTTTTTCTTTTAATCTATTTAACCATTCTCCTCCTATTTTTTGATTTCTAATAAAGCTATAATTTAGGGCAAAAAATTATTTTTAGAGGAGGAAGAAATGTTAGTGATTGTAATGCATAATAATCAGGATTATTTGGAATGTCTTAGCCGATTAGCAGTAAAAAAAGAGATAAAAGATTTTACGATTATAAAGAAAAAAGGTATTGGCACTCGCTTACTTGGCGGCGGCATCAACTTTATCTTTTCTCGAGGGTCAAGAGTTGAGGCCTATGAGAAAGCGTTTGCAGCTATAATTAAAGGAGAAGAAAAAACAAAACTTTTTTTGGACGCGATAGAAGGCGATGATTACTTAGAAAGGGTTAATATAGAGGATAAAGGATTTGTCTGCGTGCTTCCTTTTAGCTATATTACTAATTTTGAATTAGAAATGCCTTCTAAAAGCAAAGAAACAGAGATAAAGATAAGCAGTTTCTTAAAAGAAGATAGGATAACTTTGAATTTGAAAGCTTCCGGCAAAGAAGATTCAATAAAAAAAATGGCGGCTCTTTTAAAAGATGCTCCGGAAATTTCTGATTTTGATTTATTTTTAAATGATGTTTCTGAAAGAGAGTCATTAAACACTACCGGCATAGGCGACGGTATTGCTATCCCGCACGCCCGCACCCAAGCAGTAAACGAATTTGTTATTAGTATTGGCAGATCTCTTGACGGCATAGATTTTGGCGCCTTGGATAATAAGCCGGCGAAACTCATTTTTTTAATGGGTACACCTAAAGATAAAGGGTTAAATAGTTATTTAAGAATCTTGGCGCGCCTTACAAGATTATTGCGCAAGGATGATTTTAGGAAAAGCCTTAGGGGCGCTTTGTCTCCTAAAGAAATAATAGAACAATTTAGGAAAATTGAGGATTAAACTTAATTACTTTCGCGGCTAATACCACAGTGAGGAGAAAATAATGGATATACTATTTTTTGTAGGAATAGCAATTGTTTGCGGATTTATGGGGGGCAGGTTTAGCAACCGCTTGAAATTCCCCGCTGTTGCCGGATATCTTATTGCCGGCCTTATTTTAGGGCCGTCATTTCTAAATATTTTTAAGTTACGGCTTTTAGATAATTTAGGCGTATTCAATGATCTGGCTTTGGCTTTGGTAGCCTTTATTATCGGCAGTCAAATGCGTATGGGTGTTTTGCGAAGAATGGGCAAAGGCTTGGCGACTATTATACTTTGTGAGTCATTTGGGGCATTTTTTCTGGTGTTTGGAGGAGTTTATCTTTTAACACACAAATTGCATTTGGCGTTAATTTTTGGCGCTCTAGCTCCAGCTTCTGCTCCGGCGGGAACTGTTGTAGTTTTACAGGAATATAAAGCTAAAGGCCCTTTAACTGATGCTTTATATGCTGTTGTAGGATTAGATGACGGTTTAGCGATTATGATTTATGCTTTCGCGGCGGCTTTTGCTAAATTGTCTATTGTTGGCGGCGAGGCTTCGTTTTTACATATCATAAAAGGCCCGTGCATAGAAATTTTAGGAGCAATTATTTTAGGAGGGATATTAGGTGTTGTTTTTGGATATTTCGCGAAAAAATTACATGATAAAAAAGAAGTATTGTCTATGACCTTAGCGATAATTGTAATATGCGCCGGTTTGGCAAATTATTTTCATTTATCGTTAATTTTGGCTAATTTGAGCTTAGGAATGGTATTTGCTAATCTTTCCTTATTTGCTAATCGTAGGTCGGTAGAATCGCTGGATTTTATTTCTTTGCCTATTTATACTATCTTTTTTGTTATTGCCGGAGCGCATTTACAAATAAGCCTTCTTCCGGCAATGGGATTTTTAGGCATAACATATATAGTATGCAGAAGTTTAGGCTTGGTTGGCGGCGCTTTCTTGGGATCTACATTGGCGAAGTCAGAACAAGTTATTCGTAAATATTTAGGTTTAGGTATATTATCTCAGGCAGGAGTCGCGATAGGCTTGGCAATTATGGCTACAAGGGAGTTTTCTCCCTTGGGAATAGAAGGCAAGAGTTTAGCTTTGATGGCAATAAATACCATTGCCGCGACAACTATTGTTTTTGAAATAATTGGCCCGATAGCGACAAAAATTGCTATTTCTAAGGCTAAAGAGATAGGAAAGAAATAATTAAAAAAAAGAGGAGGGATAAATGGAGCTGCTAGTAATTATTCTTAATAGAGAGGAATATTTCGAAAAGATTGTGTCTATTCTTGTGGAGACAGGGGCTACGGGATCAACTATTTTAGATAGCGAAGGCTTAGGGCATTTTTTGGCTTATGAAGTGCCGATATTTGCCGGCTTAAGAAAGTTTGTAGGAGAAAAAAAATCTGCTAATAAAACTATTTTAGCAATATTAGAAAATAAAAATATTTTTTCTAGATTTAAACAACTTTTGGCTGAGGAAGATATAAATTTTGCTGAAGATGGGGTTGGCGTTATGATTACTCTTCCCGTAAATGAGGTTGTTAAGCCTAAAGAGTAATTTATTCTTCCAAAAATGAATATCTCCGAATTCTTCGATGTTATTTTGAAATTTTGGCCGCTGAATATTGGAATTTAAGTAATCTTTTGATAGAACCATACACTATATGAGGAGAGAATAAAATGAAGATAAGCGATTATTTAAAAAAAGACAGGATTTCACTTTGCCTAAAGGCGCAGGTTAAAGAAGATGCAGTTAAAGAATTATCCATTTTCCTGAAAGGCGCCCCGGAGATAATTGATTTTGATTTATTCTTGAAAGATGTTTTTGAAAGAGAGAGCCTAAAAACAACGGGAATCGGTAACGGGATAGCTATTCCACATGCCAGAACAGAGGCTGTAAAAAACTTTGTGATAGTTTTTGGTAAGTCAACTGAAGGCGTTGAATTTGATTCTTTAGATGCTAAGCCGGTAAAACTTATTTTTCTAATGGGGACGCCTAAGGGGAAAAATTTAAATGATTATTTAGAGATTTTAGCCCGCTTAACCAGGCTTTTACAACATGAATCTTTTAGAAACGCTTTACTGCAGGCATCAAGTCCGGAGGAAATTATAAACGAATTTAATAAAGCAGAGGGTGGTAAATAGAGAAAAAAATATGGATTATCGAATAGAAGAGGATTCTTTGGGGCAGATTAAAATACAAAATAAATGTTTGTGGGGTATCCATACTCAAAGGGCCTTTGACAATTTTAAGCTATCATCGTATAAAGTAAGCCCCGCGCTTATAAGGGCAATGGCGCGGGTAAAAAAAGCTTGCTGTCTTGCTAATCAGGAAACAGGTTACCTTGATAAGGGAAAAGCGGATGTTATTGCCGCGGCCTGCGATGAAATAATAGCTAATAAACATATTGACCAATTTATCTTGGATGCTTTGCAGGGAGGAGCCGGCACATCTACTAACATGAATCTTAACGAAGTAATAGCTAACCGTTCTTTGCAAATTATGGGGCATCAGCCGGGCAGTTATAGCCTGCTGCACCCGATAGATGATGTAAATATGCATCAATCCACTAACGATGTTTACCCTACAGCTGTGAAAGTAGCGGTTATCTATAGCTTGAGAAAACTGGCTCAAAACATAGAAAAACTGCAAGGTGTTTTTCAGAATAAAGAAAAAGAGTTTGCTGATATAATAAAGGCCGGCCGCACAGAACTGCGGGAAGCTGTGCCGATGTCTTTAGGCGCTGAGTTTTCAGCTTTTGCTGAGGCGATAGCCCGCGATCGCTGGCGTGTATTTAAATCTGAAGAACGTGTTCGCCAGGTAAATTTAGGCGGGACCGCGGTAGGGACTGGATTGACCGCGCCGAGAAGTTATATATTTCTTGTAATAGAAAAACTTCGTGAACTTACAGGATTCGGCCTTACAAGGGGAGAAAATGTTATTGACCAGACCGCCAACAGCGATTGTTTTGTAGAGATCACAGGTATGCTAAAGGCTCACGCGGCAAACTTGATTAAAATATCTAATGATTTGAGATTACTGAACATGTTAGGAGAAATAAAACTTGAACCGGCGCAAGCCGGCTCTTCAATTATGCCGGGAAAAGTTAATCCGGTGATACTTGAGGCTGTTATCCAAGCCTGTTTGAGAGCTAATGCTGACTGCGATCTAGTATTTGAGACAGTATCGAGAAGCGCTTTGCAGATAAATGAATTTATGCCGCTTCTTTCATTCAGCATCTTAGAAGCCCTGGAAATACTTATAAACACCAACCGGATGTTAGTAAAACATATTGAAACAATATCTGCTGATAAGGATGCTTGTATGAAATATCTGGCAAATAATCCGATGATAATAACTGCTTTTGTGCCGCGTCTGGGATATGAAAAGTGTGAAAAGATTTTAAAAGAATTTTCAGATTGTTCCTCCAGGCAATTGAGTATAAAAGAATTTTTAGAGGAAAAACTTGGCAAAGATATTGTAGGAAAAATATTATCACCGGAAAACCTTATGTCCTTGGGGTACAGAGACGATGCAAAAAACACCTAAAGGATTGCGTTTACATATCGGCGTATTCGGCCGCGTGAATGTTGGAAAATCGAGTTTTCTGAATATGATATCTGGCCAGGATGTGGCTATAACAAGCGCTTTGCCGGGGACAACCACTGATGTAGTGGAAAAAGCTATGGAGCTTCTTCCTTTAGGGCCTATTGTTTTTCTGGATACAGCAGGGGTTGATGATAAATCAGAACTTTCTGAAAAAAGAATAGAGAAAACAACAAAGATATTCAATAGGGCTGATATTGTATGCCTTATCGTAGAACCGGGTATTTGGGGTGATTTTGAGGAAAAGATACTCGCGCGTTCTATTGAGCAGAGCATTCCTGTAATAGGTATTATCAATAAAATAGACCTTATTTATCCCCAAAAAGATTTTATAGATAAAGTAATTGTTAAAACCAATGGCTGTGTTCTTGTATCAAGCTTAACTATAGAAAAAAGAGATGACTATATTAATAGGCTTAAAGATTGCCTTATCCGCCTTTGTCCGGCTGATTTTCTTAATCCTCCGCCCTTAATTGGCGATCTTGTGCCTCCGGGAAAAGTCGCGGTGCTTATTGTGCCTATAGATCTTCAAGCACCCAAGGGAAGGCTTATTCTTCCTCAAGTTCAAGCAATACGCGATATTTTGGATACTGATGCTATGGCTCTTGTGGTAAAAGAGAGAGAGTATAGCCATACTCTTACACTTTTTAAACAGCCGCCGGAATTAGTTGTCTGTGATTCACAAGTTGTAATGAAGATGGTTGCTGATACGCCTTCAGAAATAAAGTGTACAACCTTTTCAATACTTTTTGCCAGGTACAAGGGTGATCTTATCGAATGTGTAAAGGGTGTTTGCGCTATTGATAGGCTCAAGCCCGCAGACGCGGTACTTATAGCTGAAAGCTGCAGCCATCATGCTATAGAAGACGATATCGGGCGGATAAAAATACCTCGTTGGATTAAGCAGTATCTTGGTTACGATCTAACAATTGATGTATATTCAGGCAAGGATTACCCTGATAATCTTTCTAAATATAGCCTTATAGTTCATTGCGGCGGATGCATGACAAATAGAAAAGAGATGTTATATAGGATAAACCTCGCTAAAAAACAAGGGGTACCGATAACTAATTATGGTGCAGCTATATCGTTTTTACAGGGTGTATTGAAAAGAGTCCTTTCGCCGTTTCCCGCGGCCTTAGATGCTTATGAACGGGAATTATCTAAACAAGGATAATTAGCGGGTGAAAAATTCCGCGAATAAGGTAGGGCTAAGGGAGGATAAAAAATATGAAAATCGCGATTATTGCTCCGCCTTGGATTCCAGTGCCGCCTCCGCGCTATGGCGGTATTGAGCTTGTTGTTTATAATCTCGCGCAGGGATTAACAGCTTTGGGCCATGAAGTTCTTATTTTCGCGCCAAAAGAGTCAAAAGTTTCCTGCCGGCTTTTTCCTTATCTAGAACAAGGCCAGTTTAATTTAGGGCTGGATTCTTCTCTTCGGGAAAAGGTATTTGTTGGAGAGTTAGTAAGCAAATACGCCTATGCTATGGCAGCTTACGAAAAAGCGGATATTATACATAATCATATGCTATCGCTGCCGCCGGAAAATATCAATACTCCGGTTATTCACACCCTTCATGGGCCGGCAAACGAAGCAACAATAAAAAAATGTGTTGAATTTTCAAAGTATCCCAATCATTATTTTGCCGCGATATCAGGCAAGCAGAAAGAAAGCTATACTACCTTAAGCAGTAAGATTAATTTTGCGGGGATGGTTCATAATTCGATTGATGTCAAAGCTATTGATTGGAACTCTAATAAGGAAGATTTTTTTCTTTTTGTAGGCAGGGTAAATTGGGAAAAAGGGCTTGAGCTGGCTATACGGGTAGCCGGTAAAGCGAATGTCAATTTAGTGATGGCTGTTAAAATGAGCGAGGATTTTGAAAAAGACTATTTTAAGCAAGAAATAAAACCCTTAATAGACCGTTATCCGAAAACTCTGGTTCTTAAACTCCATGAGGATCTACCTAGAGAAATGATAGCAGATCTTTATAAACGCGCTAAGTGTACTTTGTTTACAAGCCAGTGGGAAGAACCTTTTGGGCTGGTTATGATAGAGTCTATGGCTTGCGGAACACCTGTTGTTGGCCTAAGACGAGGGGCGGCGCCGGAGGTGATAACGGATGGGAAAACCGGTTTTGTAGTCGATACTGAAGATGAGATGGTTCAAGCAGTAAAGAATATAGATAAAATAAAACCTCAAGATTGCCGTAAGCATATAGAAGAATATTATTCCAGAGAAAAAATGGCTGAAAGCTATGTTGCTATCTATAAAAAAATTCTTTCAAAAACATAAGTAACTTGATTCTGATTTCGCTATGACAGTAGAAAAAACAACTAAATACAAAGTTGTAAGGTAATCTGTGTAATCGGTTTTTCAGCCAGAGGCTGATCCGCCTTTGGCGGAAAATCGGTGTAATCAAGTATAACCGAAGGTTATACCAGGAGAGGCTTATGAAAAATTTATTTATTTTTTTGTTGGTTGGTATTTTTGTTGGCAGTATATTTGAGGAGGTTAAGGCTATGGAAAAAAGCACAGTTGTTTTAGAGACAAGTCAAGGCAGTATTGAAATTAAACTTATGCCTGAGGCAGCGCCCAAGACTTGCGAAAATTTTACCAAACTGATAGAAAAGGGATACTATGATGGAATAATATTTCACAGAGTAATAAAGGACTTTATGATTCAGGGCGGAGACCCGACTGGTACGGGCAGAGGAGGAAACTCGGCTTGGGGTGGGCCTTTCGAAGATGAAACAACGCCTGATGTTAAGTTTGATAAGCCAGGTTTGTTAGCCATGGCAAATTCCGGGCCTAATACAAATGGAAGCCAGTTTTTCATTACTACCATTCCCACACCTTGGCTTAATATGCGCCATACAATCTTTGGTGAAGTAATTTCAGGCTATGAAGTTGTGCAGGAAATAGAAGGGACAGCCGTTGATTCAGCCAGCAAACCGCTCGAAGAACAAAAAATCATTAAAGCTTACTTAAGGTAAAGCGGGAGGAATAAATTATGATTGAAAAACAAGCTGTAAACTATTGTAAGAAATTAGTAAACATGCCTTACAACAAGCTTAATCTTGATAACTATAAGGATGAATTATCAAAGGCGCTAAAAATAAAAGTTAACTTTCAAGAAACTAAATCCGCCGGCCCCATAAAATTAATGTCAGGACAACATAAAAACGCGGGGATTGTGTCGACTAGTTTAGTTCCCGGTAAAAAACAGAGAATAATTTTGGTAGGGAAAGGGCTCTTGTTTGATGCCGGAGGTTATGATATGAAACCATCAGGAAAGTTCGCGGATATGAAGGTAGATATGGCTGGGATGGCAAGCGCGTTCGCGGTAGTTTCGCAAGTTTCTTCCCAAAACCTTATGGCTTATTGTCCTGTTTCTACGAATTTAGTAGCTAATAGCCAAATATTACCGGGGGATGAGATAAAGATAGGAGAGAAGCTTGTTACCATAAGTAATACGGATGCTGAAGGCAGATTAATTCTCGCGGAAGCTTTAAGTAATTTGACACAAACCGCGGAAGATATCATAATTTCTGTAGCGACTTTAACAGGAGCAGTTGGATATGCTATAGGGGAGAAAGCTACAGGGGTTTTTACTTTTAACGATGCCTTATATCAGAAATATAAAAAGAGCGCTGATGGAGCTAAAGAGTTAGCTTGGAGATTGCCCCTATGGGAGTATTTGGATAAAAAACATTTTAGAAAAAAGCGAATAAAAAATTCCGTAAAAGATAAACCGGGAGCGTCTATAGCAGCTTTATTTTTGAAACAATTCATTAAATACCCTAATAATTGGATACACTTAGATATAGCATATTCCTGCTGGGATAAAAAGAAAGAAAAAGCTACAGGCCAACCGGTCAAAACATTGATTAATTTTATCAAAGCATTGTAATAACAAATTTT
>JBDRIY010000091.1:0-3378 GCA_043815445.1 Candidatus Omnitrophota bacterium | reverse complement strand
TGACGAACAAGCAGAAAAGTCCACATCTATTAATCTGGTTCGGCAAGTTTTGGGTAAAGAACCGGACGAGCAGGGGTTACGTGAACTAGATGAAGTCATTCTATCAATGCCGGATAAATATATGAAGTTAATTCCTGAAGTAAGATGGGGTTCGCCCTATGTAATAGTTGTGACTTCGGAGGGCGTTAAGAGATTACAAGAAGAGAAATGAATTTTATGAAAAACATAGATGAAAACCTAAAAAACATTATTAAAAAACTCACTGCCCAATTCGAACAATTCCTCAAGGCCTGCAAAGCCGAAGGCGATACTACCATAGACGATGTCCTCAAGCGCTTGGAAGATTTGAAGAAGGAAACTTAGCCCCGGGCGCGTAGTATATTATTTCAATTCCCTCATCTTTTACGATAATCTTCTCAATAAACTTCTTTAAAAACTCCCGCTTTTCTTGAACATTATCTCCCATAAAAATCTGTTCCATTTCTTTTCTGTACTTATCAATCATAGCTCTCGTTATATATACCGGCTGATTTTGGCTGTTTAGGCTTTCGTAGTAGGAGATTTCTTCTTGCAGGGAATCTCTTTGGATTTTTAGTTCTTTTAACCTTGGCGCTACTAAGCTTAAATCAATAATTCCGCTTTCAATTACTTCATATTGCCTCAGAAGTCTAAGCTGTAAATCGCTTGCTTTTCTTTTCAGCTCTATTATTTTCTTGCCGTAGTCAATTCTTAAAGATTTTGTAGCCATATTTATATCATTGACTAATTTTTTCATATTTTCCTCTGAAAAGATAAGTTTTTTCACTCTTACAGTTATTTCTTCATCAAGCTCATCAGCCCTTACCCTATGCCCGGCGCAAATATCTTTACCTTTCTTGGAATATGTTAAACAGTTATAATAGGCGTATTTTTTATTTCGTCCATAGCCGGTTACGCCATAAGCGCCTTTGCATTTTCCGCATCTGATTAAACCTGAAAGTAAATATTGGCTCGCTGTAACTTGAGCAGGCTGATTTTTTGGTTGCCTTTGTTCAATTAGCTTTTGTACTTTATTAAATAAATCTTCGCTAATAATCGGCTCATGAGTATTTTTAATGATAATCCACTCGGATTTAGGCTTAAATTGTTTACCAAAAGTCTTTTTATCTCTTTTATTAAATACTGTCCAACCGATATAAGTTTCATTTCTTAAGATATTGGCAAGAGTATTTTTATTCCATGCGTTACCCGAACGCGCCTTATAGCCGTTTTTATTTAAATGTATAACAATATTTTTCAAGCCGTTACCCTTTACGTATAATTCAAATATAAGTTTTACAACCTTTGTTTCCGGCTCATTTATCTCATATTTTGTTTTAGGGTTTTTCCTTTCATCATAAATACGGTTGTTCTTATAGCCGTAAACGGAATAGCCTCCGTTGCGATAGCCTTTTCTCGCGTTTTCCGCCATACCTCGTAAGGTTTCCTGGGCTAAAACAGCGCTATAGAATTCGTCAATTACTTCTATCATTCCTTCCATAAGTTGGCCTTGGGGAGTATTATCAATAGGCTCGGAAATAGATATAACCTCAATTCCGCGCTTTTTCAGCATAGCCTTATAAACAATACTATCTTGTCTGTTTCTGGCAAATCTTGACAGCTTCCATACCAATATAGCTTGAAAAGGCGGAAGTTTCTTTTTTGTTTCAGATATCATATCTAGAAAAGCAGGCCTATTGACCGATAAAGCGCTTTCACCCTCATCGACATATTCTTTGCTGATAAACATATTATGTTTATCAGCATATTCGTGGAGGAGCCTTAATTGAGAAGGAATACTATTATTTTTTTCAGCCTGCTGATCGCTTGATACTCTTGCATATAAAGCAACTCTCATCGGACTGCCACCTCCAGTTTACAAGGTTCAAAGGGCTTAGTATTTTTAACCGGAATATTTTCTTTTTTTACTTCCTTCAAAAGAAAGCCGGCTAATTCTAAAACTTTATCTTGATACCAAAGAGAGGAGTCTTTATTTGTTTTCCTACTTATTTTTTCTATAATTTTAAGCATTGGTTACCTCCAAATTAATGGTATTGCCGATTTTTACGCTTATGTTGCAAACTACATTATGTTTTTTATTCAGTAGGCTCATTGCTTTGTTAATCTTAAAGATTAAAGGCATAATTGAAGAAAGAGTGTAATACGTTTTTCGCCTATTCAATATACTTATCCGTTTACCTTCCAGTGAAACACGAATCATTTTAACCACCTCCCGATTTAATTTACTTTAAACTTTTAAAGTAAAAAGGCAAAAAATATATACCTACTTTAAAGTTTTAAAGTAAAAGGACAAAAAAATATTATTTTCCGTAACCTTTAATATAATCATCTACATTTTCTTGGGTAAAAAACTTATATTTACCGGCAATAGATTCCGGCCTTAGACGGCCTTCTTTGATAAGCCAATGTATGCCTTGAGGCGTTTTATTAAGCATTTTTGCGACTTCCTTAACTGTTAAAAGCTTCTCATCACCCACAGAATAATTCTACCATTTACTTTAAAGTTGTCAAGTGATATTTAATTGGGGTGTTTTGGGTTGTTATATCAATGGAGGAGCAGTATAATAACGATTACAAATTGTTACATTGCGTCTTATGGTTAAAGAGATAAACTATGAAAAAAATGCTTGAATCTTATACTGCTGACGAGGTAGCTTTAGCTTTAAAATTACATCCGTATACAGTTCGTCGTTTGTGTAGAGAAGGCAAAATTCCTTCTTTCAAGGCTGGGGGCAGTGGCGGTTTGATGTTAAAGAAATTGAATTATGGAAAAAAAGAAACAACCCAAAAATATAAAGCAGACTGGGATAAAAGCTTGGCCTGTTGATGATAGGCCTAGAGAGAAGCTTTTGAAGAAGGGCGCAAGTTCTCTTAGTGATTCTGAGCTTTTGGCTATTCTTTTTCGCACAGGTACGCGCGGAGTTAGCGCTGTTGATCTGGCACGAAAAGTAATTATGAAATTTAAAACATTTCAAGATATGTCTCATACGGATGCGCGTGATTGGAAAGAGTTTAAAGGATTGGGAAATGCAAAAATTGCTCATATCCAAGCTGCACTTGAAATTGGTAAACGGTTTAGAGAAGATAAAGTCAAAAAGGGGAAACAAAAGATAAAATCAGCAAAAGATATTGTTGAGATCTTAATGCCTCAGATGAGGGATCGTAAAACGGAAGTGTTTAAGCTTGTGCATCTTGATAGCAATAATCGGATAATCGATATCGAAGATGCGGCTATTGGTACAGTCAATCACGCTATGCCAATTGTGCGTGAGATAATCCATTCTGCTTTGCAGAAATTTGCTGTATCCATTATCTGCGCGCATAATCATCCAAGCGGAA
>JBDRIY010000090.1:0-56209 GCA_043815445.1 Candidatus Omnitrophota bacterium | reverse complement strand
AACTAAATTTGTTTTATTTAGCATCCTTTCTTGCTCATAAAACTCTAAAACCGCGCTTCCAAAGCCGCAATTTAAATTAGCTTCCTCAAGAGTAATAATTAAATTAAACTCATCTGCTATTTTTCTAAGTAAATCTTTGTCTAAAGGCTTTATAAAACGAGCGTTCACTAAACAAGCATCTATTCCTTCAGCGGAAAGCTTTAAAATACATTCTTTGCCGGTTTTAACCATTGGCCCAACAGCAATTAAACATACGTCCTTGCCTTGTTTAATAACCTGCGATTTACCCAATTCAATATTCTCTCTATCTCCCAAAGAATAGGCTTCGCCCTTGGAGTAACGAATGCTTACCGGAGAATTCATAGCGCAGGCAAACTCAAGCATATCCTCCAGTTCTTCCTTATCCTTAGGCGCCATACAAACCATATTAGGAATCATTCTTAAATAACCTATATCAAAAACACCATGATGAGTAGGCCCATCTTCTCCAACTACTCCGGCCCTATCAACCGCGAAAATAACTCCTAAACCCTGCAGGCAAATATCATGTATTATCTGATCAAAAGACCTTTGCAAAAAAGTAGAATAAATTGCCACAACCGGCTGAAAACCTTTTTTTGCTAAACCGCTGGCAAAGCCAACCGCGTGCGCTTCAGCAATACCCACGTCAAAAAACCTCTGAGGAAATTCTTTCTGAAATAAATAAAGCCCTGTGCCGCTGGGCATAGCCGCGGTTACTGCCGCGATTTTTTCATTATTTTTAGCTAAAACAATAAGTTTTTTAGCAAAAACCTCGCTGAAAGCATCTTTTAATACTCCTAAAGATTCTCCCTTATCAATGTTAAATACTGAGGCGCCGTGAAAACCCTCAGGATTATCTTCGGAGAATTTGTACCCTTTTACCTTTTTTAGTAATTATATGTAAAATTCGCGGGCCCTTTAAGGAAATAACATTTTTAATCGCCGGAATTAATACTTCCAAATTATGGCCGTCAATAGGCCCGAAATAGCGGAAACCAAGCTCTTCAAAAAATATCCCCGGAACAATCAAGCCCTTCATTGTTTCTTCAAACTTCTTTGCTCTTTGGGCAAGCCTTTCTGAAACATTTTTAAGAAACTTCTCCAACTCTCCTCTTATCCGGTTATAAATAGGCGCTGATAATATTTTAGTCAGATAATTGCTTAATGCTCCCACAGAAGGAGAAATACTCATTTCATTATGATTGACAACAACCAACACATCGCTCATAATATGGCCGCAAGCGTTTAAAGCTTCAAAGCTCATACCTCCGGTTAAGGATCCATCACCTATAATCGCTACTGTTTTAGAGCAATCTTTGTTCAATTTTTTTGCTTCAGCTATTCCTTGAGCCCAAGAAATAGCGGTAGAAGCATGGCCGCAGGTATAAATATCGTAAGGTGACTCTAAGAAATTAGGAAAACCGCTAATGCCTTGATATTCTCTTAAAGTGTGAAAAGTATCTTTTCTTCCGGTGATAATCTTATGGGCATAAGCCTGATGGCCTACATCAAAAATAAGAGAATCAATCGGGGCATCAAGACAATAATGCAAAGCCACGCAAAGTTCAACCGCCCCTAAAGAAGAGGCAAGATGGCCGCCATTTTTAGAAACCACATCTATAATTAAATCCCGTATTTGGCGGCTCAAAGCCTTTAATTCTTTATATTTTAAGTTTTTTAAATCTTGAGGCGAGTTTATGTTTTCTAAAAACATCTTAAGAAACAATATTTTCGACAATATTACTGATTACTCTCTCATCTTTTTCGCTAATTTCAAGAAACTCTATGCCAGTGTCAAATCTATCGGCCCTTTCAACTACCCAGGCTATTTTTCCTTTACAACTAATCGGGCTTTGGCCTAAATAAATTTCTAAACCTACCTCAGATGAAATGTTTAATTTCTCATCAACAAAAACTCTAACCCCTCCCACTCCGATATTTTCAGTATGTGAAATAATAATATGCTCTTTAGGGGTATGAATGATAATTTTACAATCAAAATTAGCCCGAACAAAACGCCTTTTTTCTGCCTTATCCCAATCCATATTACTCCTTAGGTATAACCTCCGGTTATCCCTCTCTATATTCTACCCTTTTTATGGATAAAGCCCTGCCTGATGCTTTATCGATCTCTATTATAACTCCCTGCGCCCGGACATCCCCTTGAGCTAAATCAAACCTCATCGGCATATTAGTAACAAAACGTTCAATAATTTGATGCTTTTCCCGGCCTAAAACAGAATCACAACTACCGCTCATCCCCACGTCAGTAATATAAGCGGTATAGTCATCTATTATTCTCTCATCAGCAGTGGGAATATGAGTATGAGTACCAAGAACCGCGCTTACTTTTCCCGAAAGAAAATACCCCATAGCAAGTTTTTCACTAGTTGCTTCAGCATGCATATCTACGATAATTATTTTTGCTTGCCTCTTTATATCTTCCAAAACCGCTCGGACAGCTTTGAAAGGACAGTCAACCGGCTGCATAAAAACTCTTCCTAAAAGGTTTATTACCGCGACTTTTACCCCTGCTGCTTCTTTTATTAAATACCCTCGGCCTAAAGCTTCTTCTCCAAAATTTAAAGGCCTTAAAATATCCCATTTAGCTAAAGCGTCTTTTGATTCCTTTTTTTTAAAAATATGGTCGCCGCTGGTAACTATATCTACAGCGCTATCAAAAATATCCTTAGCAGTATCAAGAGTTATGCTTGAACCGCCGGCAGAATTCTCGCCGTTAACAATAATAAGATCCAGCTTTAATTCTTTCTTTAAACCAGGCAGCAACTTTTTAAGATAGTCTCTTGCCGGCCGGCCAACAACATCTCCTATAAACAACACCTTCATCATTCCCATATTTTACCTCTCATCGAAAAAATAAACAACATCAAAAATGCGTATCACGCAGCACGTATCAAGTAACACGTCTTTGAAAACAGTAAGTAAGGGTTGACGTGTTACGTGTTACGTGTTACGTGTTACGTGTTACGTTTACTTCGCGTAATCAACAGCCCGGGTTTCTCTTATTATGGTAATTTTAATATTTCCCGGATAATCCATTTCCTGTTCCAACTTTTTCTTTAATTCATGAGCAAGAAGATGAATTTCATTGTCTTTAACCTTGTTCGGCTGAACAATTACTCTTATCTCCCTTCCGGCCTGAATAGCAAAGCTTTTGTCCACCCCTTCCAAAGAGTTGGCAATAGTCTCAAGCTGCCTTAATCTTTTTACATAAGTTTCTAAAGTTTCCCGGCGCGCGCCGGGCCGGGCAGCGGAAACAGCGTCAGCAACTAGCGCGAGAAGAGAATAAAGAGAGCTGAATTCTACTTCTTCATGGTGTGACTGAGCCGCGTTTATAACTATCTCATTTTCTCCATATTTTTTCAATAAATCTGATCCTATCTGGGCATGGGTTCCTTCCACCTGATGATCAATAGCTTTTCCTATGTCATGCAAAAGCCCTGCTCTTTTAGCAATCCGAGCATCCATTTCAAGTTCTGAAGCCAAAATACCCATAATAATAGAAACTTCTTTTGAATGCTGAAGGGCGTTCTGGCCAAAACTTGTGCGATATTTTAATTTACCTAATAGCTTTATTAATTCCGGATGAAGGTTGTGAATTCCTACGTCAAAAGAAGCGGACTTTCCTTCTTCTGTAAGTTTTTTATCAAACTCTTGCTTAGTTTTTTCTACAACTTCTTCTATTCTTGCCGGATGAATCCTTCCATCCTGCACTAATTTCCCCAAAGCAATACGGGCAATCTCTCTTCGTATGGGGTCAAACCCTGAAACACTAACTGCTTCCGGAGTATCATCAATTATCAAATCTACCCCGGTCGCCATTTCAAAAGCCCTAATGTTACGGCCTTCCCTGCCTATAATCCTACCCTTTATTTCATCATTAGGAAGAGGCACAACGCTTACAGTAGTTTCAGTAGTATGTTCTACCGCGCATCTTTGAATAGCCTGAGAAACTATCTCCCTTGCTTTTCCGTCAGCTTCTTCCCTAACAGTATCTTCCATCTCTTTAATCATTCTTGCTTTATCCGAGCGTAATTCTTCCTCGTACCTTTTAAGCAAAAGCTCTTTTGCTTCTTGAGAAGTTAAAGAAGAAATACTTTTCAACTTTTCCTTTTCTTCTTCTATCAGCTTAGCTAAATCTTGATTCTTTTTGTCGGCGTCATCAATCAAGATTTTCAAGCGGTCTTCCCGCCGGCGCAATTCAGATTCTCGGCTCTGAATAAAATCAAGCCTTTTTTCTAAATTCCCTTCCCTTTGCAAAAGTCTTTTTTCTAACTGGATAAACTCTTCCTTTTTATAAGAATTTTGCTTTTCAAAATCAACTCTAAGCTTATAAAGCATTTCTTTAGCGTCTAAATCCGCTTTTCGGACAATTTCTTCAGCTTTAGACTTAGCTTCTTGGACTAACTTTTGAGCATCTTCTTTAATCTTTTTTAATTTATTCTTTTCAAAAATTTTGCCCAGCCACCATCCTAAAATTATACCGGCAATGATACCAGCTATCATATAAAGAATAACCATAATATCCCCCTTTTACGCGCAGATGATCACAGATTAAAAACAGATAATCACAAATATTTTTATTTATAACTATCTTTGATTTTTGTCTGTGATCGCCTTTAGTTTAAATAACTGAATTTTCGCTCACAACGATGTCGACTTTTTGATCAGATGGTAGGTGAATAGGAAGGCTTTCTAAGATTTGGAATTCAAATCCAACCCCTGCTTTTTTAACAGAGGGAGATAGCTTTTTTAAAAAGCGGTCATAAAAACCAGCGCCCCTGCCTAACCGATTCTTTTTCCGATCAAAAGCAAGGCCGGGAACAATTACCATATCTATCTTTTTAATATCTACCTCTCTAACTCTATTTGTATCCGGTTCTTTAACTCCCCAGGGCCCTAAAACAAAATCTTTATCCAGGTTAGAAACTTCAAAAGCCCTGAGTTCCTTTGTTTTTAAATCCATTACCGGAAAACAAACCCGCTTATTATTGCCTATTGCCTTCCTAATCACTCCTAAAATATCTACTTCTCCTTTTAAAGGATAATACCCCGTAACTGTTTTTGCCTGTTTATATATAGGTAAGCTAAGTAATCGTTCTTCAACATTTGCACTCCTCCTTTTTAACTCTTTTTGAGTCAAGGATAAAAGGCGCTGCAGTAATTTATGCCTTAATTCTCTTTTTTCTCTCTGAACAACCATCTTCATATAAACTCTTTTACTATGAAAGCCCTCAACTATAGGGCTAATTAGCTCATTTTAAAAAATAATTATACCACTCAACCTACTAAAAAGCCATCGAATTTTAGATGAAGCGCTAAAACCTTGTTTTTAGGCTTTTTAGAAATCTTATTTAAAGAGCTTGACAACATTCGCCTAAGTTATAAAATAGTAAAAGTAGTTGAAAATATTAACTTTTTTAACAGGAGGTGTTCGGATGAATAAGGCTCAATTGATCGATGCGGTAGCAGCAAACACAGCTACAAAGAAAGAAGCTCAAACAGCAGTAGAAACTATTTGGGATTCAATCAAAAATAGCCTTAAGAAGGAAGAAGATGTTACTATTTCAGGTTTTGGCACTTTTAGAGTAAAACAAACAAAGGCAAGAGCTGGAAGAAACCCAAAAACTGGGGAAACAATTCAAATTCCGGCAAAGAAAAAAATAGCTTTCAGAGCTTCTAAAGATTTAAAGGCTATTCTTTAATTAAAAATTCTGTCTGATAAAAAAAGCGCGTTGTTATTAACAACGCGCTTTTTTTATTTAAGGCTTTGTTTAAAACGCGGTTTTTCTCAATTTAACCATAAAGAAACCTTCCATAGCATCAGTAGGAATAATCCTTTTAGCCATTTGTAAGAAGCTCGAATACTTTTTTCCTTCCCAATGTGCCAGGCCTTGCCTAACATTACTTAAAGGAATTTTTATAGGCAGAATTTCTACTTTATTTTTAAACTTGTCAATAAACCAATCAATCACTCCTTCATTTTCTTCAGGTGAAAAAGTGCAAGTAGAATATACCAAAATTCCTCCTTGCTTTAAAGCAAAAAAGGCGGAATGTAAAAGCTTCTTTTGTTTATGAACCATTTCTTTAACTTTTCTCTGCTTCCAATACTTAAAAGTTTTAGGATCATTAATCAAAAAACGCCCCTCAGCCGAACAAGGAACATCAGCCAAAATTTTGTCAAAACACTCAGGAAATTTCTTTCTGACCCAAATACTGTCTAAAATAAAAACCTCAACCCCGTTAGAGGCCCGCGCCGCAGGCACATCCGTCTCTGACAGTTCACTTTCAATAGTATCAATCAGCTTAACTCCTTGAATTTTCAAATTAGCTAAAAGCTTATAGTAACGGCCGCGGTTCTTTTCTATGGCAGTAATTCTGACTTGGGGAGCTAAAGAAACAATTTGAGTTGTCTTTGCTCCGGGAGCAGCGCATAAATCAAGAATCAAATCTCCATCCTGAGGAGCAAGAACCAAAGGCACTAACATACTTGATAAATTCTGAACATAAACTAGCCCTTTACGGTAAACCTCAGTTTTTTGAAATTCCCGTAAAGGAGTGTTCAGCAAGAAACTCCCTTTAGGAAAGGTGAATTCTTTAAATTTTACCCTTTGATTTCTTAAATCATTTCGTAAACTGGATAAATCAGTTTTTAAATAATTTATCCTAAAAGCGCTATTCTTCTTAACTAAAAAAGTATTAACTATACTGCTATAATCTAAAGGATAAATCTTCTTTAACTTGCTTAAAAACTCAACAGGTAACTTATAAACTTCTTTTTTCATCTCACTCCTTTTTCACAACCGTTTAGGCCTATTCAAAGTAAGCCTGCGCGGTTTGTGTTTGATTTTAAAGAGGCTCTGAGCTGGCCGCAAGCAGCATGGATGTCTTGGCCGCGGGGCTTTCTAATAATAGAAAATATACCTCTTTTCTTAAGTTCACTTCTAAAGTTATCCACTTCACAGGACAAAGGAGCTTGAAACTCAGGACAAAAACTATTATAAGGAATCAAATTTATTTTAGCGTTAATCCCTTTTAACAGCTTAGCCAGTTTTAAAGCGTCTTCTTTAGCTGTATTTAAACCCTGGATTAAAACATATTCAAAAGTAACCGGCTTATTGCCGCTAAGCTTTACAAATTCCCTAACCGCCTTGATTAATTCCTTTAAAGGGTATCTCTTGTTAACCGGCATAATACGCTGACGAGTGCTGTCATCCCCCGCGTGCAATGAAACTGAGAGTTTAAGGCCTAAATTTAATTCAGCCAATTTTTTTATCTTTGAAGGCAGGCCGCAGGTAGATACGCAAATCTTGCTTCTACTAAAATTAATTCCTTGTTTATCGATTAATATCTTTATTGCCGTAGTTAGATTGTCAAAATTATCTAAAGGCTCGCCAATACCCATAAAAACAATATTAGTAATTTTAGCCGGTTCAACTAAACTGCAGGCATACAAAAATTGATCTATAATTTCAGATACTTCTAAATTTCTTTTAAAGCCGAGCGCGGCGCTAGCGCAAAATAGGCATTGAAATTTACATCCAACTTGGGTAGAGACACATAAGGTGTTTCTTTTTTCTTCAGGAATAAAAACCGTCTCGATCGCGGCTTCGTCCTTTAATTTAAATAAAAACTTTTCCGTCTTATCACTGGAAATTTCTTTTTTTATAACCAAAAGCTTAGAAAAATAAAAATTATCTCTTAAAAAACTTTTTGCTTCTTTAGATACATTGGCCATCAAATCAAAATTTTCTATTCTTTTTTTATAAACCCACCTGAAAATTTGAGCGGCGGTATAAACAGGATATTTTCTTTGTTCAAAAAATATTTCTAATTCTTTTAAGCCGCAGCTCTTTAAATCAATCATATTCCAAACCAACCCTTTACCGGGCTGCTTTTAAACCCTATCCCTATATGTTTAGGCTGGATATACTCAAAAAAACCAAATTTTCCTAAATTTCTTCCCCAGCCGCTTTTCCCCGCGCCTCCAAAAGGAGTTTGGGAATTCATCTGAACAAAAGTATTAATCCAAACCGTGCCGCAATTCGCTATTTTAGCTAAATCATTGGCTTTATCCAAATCTTTAGTCCAAATTTGAGTAACTAATCCCGTAGGGTTATCTTCTATGATTTTTTCCGCTTCTTTTCTATCTTTAAAACTTTTAACAAGGATAACCGGGGCGAAAAACTCCTCATATAAAACGTCTTTTATTTCAATAATCGTAGGCGTATAAAAATAGCCTTTGGTTTTAAGAGCTTTGCCGCCGGTTAATAATTTACCGCCTTTTGCTAAAACATCTTTTACTTTCTTGTCCACATCTGCTAAATGCTCTTTTGTTACCAGCGGCCCCATTCCCGCGGTTGAATCAAACGGCCCGCCCAATTTTATTGATTCTGCCGCTTTAACAAGTTTATCCGCAAAATCTTTATACGAATCTTCCTGAACCAAGACAAGGCTTGTTCCAATACACATTTGCCCTTGTTTCATAAAACTTGAGCCTAAAACATTTTGCAAAGCTTCTTCTTTGTCAGAGTCGGAAAAAACTATTGCTAGATTACACCCGCCTAATTCACAGATTATTTTTTTAGGATTATCGCTTGAAGCCTCAATAACTTTTTTTAAAGTACTCCTTGAGCCGGTAAAAGAAATTAAATCGGTATCGCTTTGGGCTAAATACTTTCCTAAAGTTTGGCCCCTGCCGGTAACAATATTTATTAAACCTTTAGGCAAATCCAATTTATCAAGATATTTAGCCAGCTCCAAAATAGAAAGCGACCCATACTCAGAAGGCTTAATAATCAAAGCATTTCCCGCCGCGATTGCGGCCGCGCAAGTAAATCCAAATATCATTAAAGGAACGTTGTAAGGAAGATAGGCTCCGGCAACGCCAAAAGAATCATATTTTATTAAGTCAATCCCCAGCTCGTTTTCTAAAGATTCTTCCTCCAAAGATTCAAGAAATGAAGCATAATAGTTAAAACAATCCGCCGCCAAAGGAACATCCACAAATAAAGACTCTTTCAAAGGTTTTCCAATCTCAGTTGTTTCTAATTCAGCTAAATGCTGTAAATTATCAATTATCGCTCTAGATATTTCACGCAAAGTTTTAGCTCTTTCTTTAAAAGAAGTTTGTTTCCATTGTTTAGCGGCAATCTTCGCCTTGCTCAAAGCAAAATCTAAATCCTCTTTTGAAGTTTCAGTAATCAAGGCGAAAATCTCTTCTGTCGCGGGATTAACAACCTCAATCTTCTCTTTGCTCTCCCTAAACTCTCCGTGCACATAATATTTGTATTCTTGCATTTATCTCCTTTTCTTAAACAAGCAAGCAAAGCGCAAAGGGCATAGCGAAAAATAAAAAAATTCACATTCTTGCCCTATGCTCCATGCACTATGCCCTATGCGTATTTTTATTCCACCGGCGCTTGTTCCCAAAGTTTAAAAGTCCTCACCATAACCGGATACCAACGGCTCATTTTAGCAAAATCGCCCTTTGTTTTTACTTTACCTTGAGTAGAAGCGACAAAAGGGTCTATTTCTTTATTAAAAACCTTTTTTAAGATATCTTCTTTGCCTATAATTACAAAATCCGCTTCTTCACTGGTATCAGTTTTTATAATTTTTCCCTTTTCATAACAAAAACGCATAACCTCGCCATTTTCCTGATTCTTAACCGCCAAATCGCAAGTTAAACCATATTTTTGCCCAAGCTCCTGAGCCTGAGAATCGCTATTAACCAAATCCGTAAGCCTCTGAGCATGTTCAGCCGAAAGCATCTTGTATTTTTTAACATCTTGCTTTTTTACGCTTTCATTTTGGATATTGGGATTTTGGTAATTGTCATTTGTTTGTAATTTGGAATTTGTAATTTGAAATTTACCTTTCACCAAAAGGTTAACCTTTGCCTGCTCCTCCAACAGCTCAATTAAACTAAAAGCTTCTTTAAAATCCTTTCCCATAGCAACTACTCCGTGATGCTTTAAAACTACAATATTGCTTTTTTCTAAAGCACTCAATAATGGCTCTATCTCGGTTACGGTTGGAGTATTTTGTTCAAGAGCGGTTATTTTGCCTAAATAAAATTTAGTTTCATAAGAAAATGTTTCCAGCTCTTTAAAATAATGAAAAAAGGCCGTAGTAAAAGGCGAATGAGCGTGCAAAATTACTTTATTATCTTCAAACTTATTATAAATACTTAAATGCATTAACTGTTCGCTTGTCCCCTTGCCTGAATTTTGAGAATTATCTCCTTTTAAATCCGCTAAAAGAATATCTTCATCTTCCAAATATCCCAAATAAGAGTCGTGAGCGGTTATAAGGATTTTTTTATCATCCAGCTTATATGAAATATTCCCGCTTTTGGCGGTGACTAAACCCTTTTGGTTTAATCGCCGAGCCCAGTCAATTATTTCGCTTTTTTCTTTTTGAAAACTCATCCTAACACCTCCAACGAAACAAACTCATCATTAACATCTATTATATAACTATTCTTATCTTCCTCCAAAATAAAAGGTTTACCTGCTAAAGTAGCTGAATTTTTATCTAAAACTTCATAATTAGCAGTACCTTGAGGAAAAACCTCAATATCAACCTTATGCAGTTTGCTTAATAATGCCGCGTATAAACTTCCGCAAGCTCCTGTTAATCCGTTATCTGTTTTTTCTTTATAAAAGAAAAAAGTTTTAGCTATTTTTTTCTTATAAAACAAAAGTCCTAAAGTATTATCCGTACAATAAATAAAATCAATTTTTTCTTTTTTCAATAAAGGGATATTATAATTTATTCCGGTTAAATACGGCCTGCCCTCAGCAATAACCGCCAGCTTATTCTCCTGCCTCAAACAATCAACCCCTTCCCGAGAAATCACCCCCCAAACCAATACTGTACTGTATATTTTCTCTAACTTCATTACTCTCTTCTCACTTTCTCACCCCCCTTAAAGTTACAAAACAGTTGACAACTGTTTTGTAACTTTAAGGATTTAACTCTATGGGTTTGGTTACGAATTCGGCTCTGGTTATGTCAAAAGCCGGATAAAACGTTTCTATGCCAGTATAATCACCTTTTAAATGCATAAAAGTTTCCCCTGCGGGCCTTTGTTCAATTTCAATAGTATCAACTTCAATATCCCGAGGATACTGAGTTAAGGGGTAAAAGGGAATATTGAAATGTTTTGCCAAGCGCGCCAAAGAATATGTTCCGGTTTTGTTAACAATATCGCCTTTTTTTGTTGCCCTGTCCGCACCGGTTACAATACAGTTTACTTTTTTCTCCTGCATAAGAACCGCGGCCTGATTATCACAAATCACTTTACAGGGAACATTGTTTTTTCTCAGCTCCCAAAAAGTAAGACGGGTTCCCTGAAGATAAGGCCTGGTTTCACAAATATAAAAACAAGTTTCTTTGCCTAATTTCTTTAGCTCTTCATATAAATAAATAAGCTCGCCATTAACATTACAAATTGTTAAGATATCAGCCGGATTAGGCAAAATTTGAGCTAATTCTTTAGCTCTTTTTTTTCTCAGCATATCAAAACCAAAGATAAATTTTTCTGCCGCTTCTTTAGCCCCTAATCCTTTTTCAATTTGAGATTTCAAAATATGTGCCAGCATAAAAAAATCAAAAGTAGGCCGGTTATCTTTAAACTTCTGAGCTATTGTTTCAATAGAAAATTCACCTGAAAACAAAACACAAGAATAAAAAAACAAAAGCACCTGCCCCAAAGACCGAGTTTTCATCTCCCTCAAAACCCAAAGCGCTTTATCTAAATCGCCAACCTCAATATACTCCTCCTCAAAAGGCGGCAAAGTCTCATCCAAAACCAAAATCCTCTCCTTCTCTAACCTAACCGGAAATAATAACGGGCTATTCATATAAGATTTTTATAATGGGAGTGAATTTTTTTGGTCAGCGCGCCTGTAGATCCTATCGGCATAACTTCCATTAACGAACTGGTAATAAAGGATTCGTCTGCTGAAAGAAAATCTTCTTTTTTAAATTCCCCTTCTACTATTTTAATATTCTCTTTTTTACATATATCAATAATCTTGTTTCTGGTTACACCCTCAAGTAGGCCGCATTCTAAACAAGGGGTGAAAACAACGTTATCTTTTACAAAAAATACGCTGCTTCTTGATCCTTCCTGAATGAATCCTTGCTCATTTAAAAAAATAGCCTCGTCTTTACCTTGTTTTTGGGCAAAATGCCAGGCCAACCGGCTTTTAACGTAACTTATGGACTTTATCTTTAAAAAAGGATCTTGGGAGTAACGGATAAACGGCGAAAATACAACCGTAAAACCTTTTTGATAAGTATCTTCCTTGTAGTAATTAAACTCATCAGCATAAATACTTACACCGATAGATTTTCTCTTTTTATAAACAGTAATTCTCACGTAAGCATTGCTTAAATTATTCTCAACCAAAAGATTATCTATTATTTTCTTAAAATCAATCTCAGGATAGTCCAGCTCTAAAAACCCTAAACCCTGCCTAAGCCTGCCAAGATGCTCCCCTAAAAAAAGAACCCTCCCCTTATAAGCCCGCAAAGTCTCAAACACTCCCCAGCCAAACAAAAACCCAGGTTCAAAAATCTCCTCCACCCCTTCTTTCTCCACAAGTTTATCATTCAAATATATTTTCATATTGTTTAAAACATCTCTACATTCCTGCCTCAAACGTTTTAAAAAGACGGAAAAGGTTCTTGAACGATATAGCAATTTTTAATAAAAAAATACCGTTAAAAAAGCACATTTGTTTGAGTCTCGGCCAAGCCGAGACGAGTTATGTGCTTTTAGGTATTTTTTTATGTGCCACAGGCAAAAATTGCGTCTAGTGAAAGAACTTTTTCTGGCTTTTTAAAACCATTCCAGCCGGCACCGATAATAATTAATCCAAAAATAGATTCAAAAAATTCTTACCAATAATCTTTTCTTTTATATCTTTGCCCAAACCATCCAGCATCTTTAAATTCTCCCCAACCAGCCCATTAACCGGATAATCCGACCCCCAGAGAATCTTATCCTCCCCAAACAAATCCAAAGCCAGCTCAATATTCTTCAAAGGCGACCCCGAAGTATCTACATATACATTTTTTAGAATCTGAGAAGGCGGCTTACCTAAATCCTTTACCAGTTCTCTCCTCCTAAGCATCATATAAACCCGGTCAAACCTATCCTTTAAAAAGGGCGCTACCCCGCCTAAAGAGGAAAAAATAAACTTTACCTTAAACTTTTCTAAAATGCCTTCCATCATTAACAACCCCAAAAACATTGAAATATCAAAGCTGTATTCTAAAACCGGCATAAGCAAAGGATCATCCACCCGGCCAAAACCAATAGGGTTAATAACCTGAGGATGAACAAAAATAGGAAAATTATTATCCTGAGCAGCCTCAAACAAAGGAATTAGCTTATTAACAATAAATTTGCCATGATAACTGGAAGCAATGCTTACTGCTTTGAACCCTTTTTCCTTAAACTCTTTAACCTGCGCAGCAACACCGTATAAATTATCTATATCCACCAGAGCCGCAGCAACTATTTTAGAATTTTCTTTTAAGACTTTTTCTAAAGCAATATTATACATCCGGCAGACTGCGGCAAAACTTCCCAGTTTGCTTTGCGCGCCTGTAGAAGGATAAACTAACAAAGCTTTGGCTATCTTATGTTCATCCAAAAACTCATAAAGCTTATTCTTATCCGCCCACACTCCTTTATAAAAAGCAGTATAAACCGACAATTCCTGAGGAATATAATGAATATGCGCGTCACATAACATAAATAATTCGTTATTCGGTTGCGTAGCTCGAAACGTAAACCGTCTTACGGTTGCGTTTGAAAATACGTTCAACGATTGACGACACCCGTTTCCAGCTACGCAACCCTTCAACGTATCACGTATCTTTATATATGTTTCTCCCCCTTAACAGCCCCTTCTTCCCACTTCGTAACTCCTTTCATAACATCCTGAAAACACAACTTAGCCAAGGGGTCAAAGTTACTGGTTAAAATTCTCTGCACTCTTCCGGGCTTTGAGAAAAACTCTCTCATACACCAAGCGCCAAGCCTTCCCAAATCTTCAATCGTAAGATTATCCGTAGGCATAACCGGGTGCAAAAAGTCCCACTTAAGAAAATCGATTTTATCCGGATTAATCCAGCCCTTTTTCATTCCTATCCTCCACATTGGAGAGTTTGGCGCGGGAGTAACATAACCTACCCATAAAATGTCCGGGTCAACTTCATCAGTAAACTCAAATCTTTCTTTAACTATTTTTTCATTGTCATAGTCGAACCCCATCATGATATCGGCAACTACTGCAATATCGTTCTTTCTTAAAATCTCAATAGTCTTTTTTATCTGCTCAATGGTTATTCCTTTGGCTATTTTCTTAAGTTCTTCAGCTGTAGTAACTTCAATTCCAAACACTCCCGTGAATAAACCCGTTTCTTTCATTAAAGGAAGAATATGCTCACAGTTAATCCAGTCAACCGCTCTTCCCAAAGAAACCCACTTAATGGGAATATTTTTTTCCTTTTTTAAGTTACAGAACTTTTCAACTCGAACCGGGTCAACATTAAAGTTATCATCTTGAATAACCACAACCTTAGTCCCAAACTTAGTGTGCAAAAGTTCTAACTCTTCAATTACTCTTTCCGGAGACTTGGCCCTCCATTTAAGAAAATCTTCCGGATGGCGAGGATCATACTGATCCCATTCATAACAGAATGTGCAGGCTGAGGGACAGCCTCTTGAAGTTACCATTTCAACAAACGGCTTCCAATGAGTATGGCCAACATATTTATCCATAGGAAATAAATCATAAGCCGGTAAAGGCAAACTATCTAAATCCATTAAAAGAGGCCTGTGGGGGCCCATTTTAGGCTCACCGTTTACACGAGAAGTTACTCCGGGAATACCTTCAATTTTTTTTCCTCTATCAATAGCGCGAATTAAATCAAAAAAAGCTTCTTCTTCACCCATAACCGCGTAATCAATAGCCGGATTTTTCTTTAATGTATGTACCGGCATTGCAGAGTACCAAAGCCCTCCAACAATAATCTTTGTATTGGGCGAGGCCTGTTTAATACGCGAAGCTGCTTCATTAAAATACCAAAGTATGGCAAACCCGCCGTAGGAATGAAGCATATCTCCTAAAACAACAACATCGGGATTTTTCTTTTGAATCTGCTCAACCATTTGGTCCATAGGAATAGCCCAAGCCTTGCAATCTAAAACCTCTAAATCATTAAACCCTTTTTCCCTAATATAAGCCGCCCACTGAGCATAAAGCTGATTAGGAGCCCGATGCTCCCCATGAGTAGCCCAAGCCCCCAAATTCGGTGATACAAACAAAATCTTCATACATTTACCCTCCTATTCTCAAACTCTAAATATAAAATCCCCCTAAATCCCCCTTTTCCAAAGGGGGAGAAAATAATTTTGTTATTCCTATTCTGCCAATCTTAAACGGCTTAATCTTTCTTTTACTATTTCAATAAACCGCTGTTGTTTTTCTTTATTAATCTTAGAAGCCTCTATTATTTTTTTCATAGTATCAAATTTATTCTCAAATTTTTCATAGCGAACTTCCGCGGGAATGTTTAGGTATTCGGCTAAGCTGTCAAAATCTTCTCTTTGTAGTTTGTTCTTTTTTCCGTTAATATTTATAGCTGAATCTTCCTCATCAGGAATAACTAATTTTGAGCATACAATATCGTAAGCAGGCGATAAACGAATATCCTTATCTTTATAAGAAACTGAATAATTTTTTAAATGAGCGTCGCCGTTACCAATAATAAAGTTAAAAACAACTCTTTCAAAAAATAATTGAATATCATAGCCCGGAACTGAAGGCATTGTTTCAAGCTTTCTGCCTATTTGTTCTACTGAACCTTTATATTTATCTGGTTGTTGAAGAATTTGGGCGAAACTTTCCTGATGGAATTTTATATTCTTCTCTCGGTCAAACCTCTTAACCAAATAAGCAAAACTACCGTCTTTTAAGGCAATTAAACAATGTGGCGGGATATCTACGCCTAATTCTTCGGCAATATCCATACAACATTGCTCATTTTCGGGAATATTAGGAAAAGTAAAAATTTGCGGTTTTAAAATATACTCTCCGCCTTTAGTCACAGGAATCAAAATATTTTGCTTCTTGTCTAGTTTAACAGACAACTTGGGCTGAACTCCGGAAATGGAAAGTTTTCCGGTAAGCTTTTGTGCTTCTTGAGATACATCTCCTAAATTAAAATCTACGCTGGGAAGCTTAGAAGAATTAAACATCTCTTTAAGAAATTTCTCGTCCATTTTTATTATTCCTCTCTCACTACAGTAACCGCGCCAATGGTATCACCGCTGGCGCAGGCTAATAATACACCAAAAGAATCTTTACTATCAACCTTCTGTACCGCGCATACAATATCTAAATACCAGCCTTCGGGAAGAAGCCCTTTAAAAAAAGTAAATAATTCCTTTGAATGATACAGCTCTTCTCTAGGAGGTAAAGATATTGAAATAAAAATATTCTTCTTTAAAAATTCCGGATCATATTGAAAAGTATATCCATCCGGAGTTTCAATTATACGCCCCGCTAACTCATCTTTATAAAAAACTTTTGCCTTTCTTGAAATCTCCATAAAAATCTATAAAAAAATCTTCACTGACGTTCGGTATTTATTGCAGTATACTGCATATACTGCAGTTCGCCCCTTCTCTTTAGCTCTAAACAATATCCCAAGAAATCTAAAACCTGCATAAGTTTATCCATTCGGACAGTTGTCTTTCCTTGCTCAAACTCCCTTAAAAAACGCAAACCAACTCCTGCTCGCTTAGCAAATTCAACCTGAGTCAAGCCGTTCTTTCTTCGCAAACTCTTCACTTGAGAAGAAATACCTAACATATATTGACGTAAACTTTCTTGTTTCATAACAATTCAAATATAACACATATCGGGTATAATTTCAATAAGTTTTTATAAATTTTATACCCTTTAAGGTGTAAATTAAATGTGACTACACCCTATGAGGTGTAAAAATTCTATATTTGCTCCTTATCAGGTATAATTTTTGCTCACTCCTCCGGATGATTCTGCTTAAAGGGAATAACCGGCTTAGTCCAGGGGGTTTGTTGATTTATTACTGCTAACTCTAAGGGATTTGTGTTTTTTGGCTGATTTAGGGCAAACAGGACTGTGTCTGCTATTGGTTCGGGTTCCATAAGCCTGTCGCCTTTTTCAGATACTTCTTTTAACTTTCCGGTTAAAGGAGTTCTTGTCACACCGGGGAAAATTGAAGTTACCTTTATTCCGAAATCTCTCATTTCCCAGAAAAGCCCTTTGGCAAATGCCCGTAAAGCTACCTTTAACGAGGTATAAACTATGAAATTGCGTGGGGGCGGGTCAACCATAACTGAACCGCTGGTAATATTAATAATATGGCCGCCTCCCTGTTCTTTCATAGGGTTAACAACCAAACGGCTAAGCATCACATAACTGTAATAATTAGTATACATAATTTTTTCAATGTCTTCCAAAGGCTGGCTCCAAAACGGATGCTGGCTGGAAACTCCGGCTCCATTTATCAAAATATCTATTTTCTTAAACTTCTCTAAAGTTTTATTAACTAAATTTTCCAAATCCGCCTGTTTAGTGACATCACATTTAACACATAAAACCTTATCCTTTTCCGACAAGCTGTTTTTTATCTCTTCTAAAACCTCCTGCCTGCGCGCGGCAAGAACTAAATTCATCCCTTCTTTAGCAAGCTTTTCAACGATAACTTTTCCAATCCCTCCGCTGGCGCCGGTGACAACACAAACTTTTCCTTCTAAATTACTCATACCTCTCCTCTCCTTGATTTTCAATATTAGTTTTTTCACAAGAATCCAGGGTCTAGTATCCAGGATCCTTAACAGTAATTATCCTATTCAAATAAAATCCCAACAAGAATATAGATATACCTACAATTAAAAAATGTGCTTTAAACCCTACTAATGAAACAATAAACCCTCCGCATAAAGACCCTAAGCCGCCAAAGCTAAATCGTAAAGAGCTGTTTAAGCCCGAGGCATCGCACAAAATTTTATCGGGAAAATCAGCCAAGTGAGAAGAAAGCCCAATATGAGTTAAAGCCCAGCCCGCTCCCCATAAACCAACAACCCAAAATATCATAGGATAATTTTTAATAAATAATAAAAATAAAATAAATATACTCATCATAATAAAACCACTACGGCTAATTCCAATATTACCGAAACGTTTGCTTAAAAAGCCTCCCATAAACTCAAAACTTATAGCGTAAAAAGCGCCTACTGTAAGAATAGAGCTTATAACCATTTGAGAAAGGCTGTATTCAGAGCTCAGATATACGCCTAAGCGCTGTTGAAGACTGTGATAAAGAAAACTAGCTAACATAATTACTAGAAAAAATCTAGCTGCCTGCTTATCTTTAAAAGTATCAAAATAGCTTAACTTAAATTTTTCCATTCTAAAATCGAAATCATGAAGATGGCTTGAAATAAAAATAATTACAACCGCGCTTAGCAAGGCTGGTATAAAATAAATTATCCGCCAATTAACAAAACCGCTTAAAAAAACACTTATCAAGGTAGAAATATAAGAAACTGCGAAAAATATACCTATATATTTTGCTTTTTTCTCCGAAGAAACAGATTTACCTATAGTAATCAAAACTACGGGGACAAAACCACAGCCAAAAATTCCCATAAGAAACCTAAAAAGATAAGCCTGATTTATATTAGAAGAAAGACTAAATAAAAGCGTGGAAAAACAATACCCCAAAGCAGCAAAAAAAAGCAGTTTTTTAACTTTAACCACTCTGGTTAAAGGCGCCCAGACAAGGGCAAACAATCCATAAGGAAGCATATAAAGCCAAGTAAGCCTTTGAGCGGAATGAAGCGGCACTTTAAAAGAAACTGCCAGAGAAGGCACCAAAGCAGCCATAGCCGCCACCCCAAAAGAAAGAGCAAAAAACATCAAGCAAAAAACAAAAAAATTCTTCCTAACCATAATCCCTGATTACAACCCCGGAGGTTGTAATTGTAATTGCGCCAGATTACAACCTCCGGGGTTGTAATCAGGCAGGTGTTGCGCTGCTATTTTTCGATTATTTCTTTGAATCTTATTAGGTTATCTTTAGAGTGTTTATTTATCATCTCTTCTACTTGAGTATCGTTAAATTTAGCGTTTTTGTCCATTTTAAAGTCCTGAATCCAGGTCATTTCAATTCCGGCTTCAACTTCTCTATAAAGCCAGATAATTTTCATATATTCAAAAGGGAACATCGGTTCTATCCTTGAAGCATAAGCAAACTTATCTTCTTTAAAAAGTAAACGGTAAGACTTCCAGCTATTTCCGTTTTGATGAGTAAGTTTAAAAATAATTTTATTATCAATTTTTTCTAAAACATCCGACCCTGTATATTCCTCAAAAAACTCCTTCCACAAAGAAATATCATTGCTCATATCAAATACCTTGCCGTAAGAAGCATTGATAACTATTGAATTTACAGTGTGCGCCATATCCTCCTCCCCGCTTTGCTCGCAATGCAAAATATACAATTAGCAGTTATCAATTTCTTTATATTTCTTCTCTTTCATTTTAAACTGCTAAATGCTAATTGAAAATTGCTAATTGATTTTCCTTTACACCATCCCCACAACTCTAGCCCAAGCCGCCCCAGTTTTCCTTATCTTCACCGGAAAACAGGCTATTTTAAAACCATAATCGGGCAAACTTTCTAAATTGGCCAACCTTTCTATATGTATGAATTCCCTTTTTCTTCCGTAAAAATGAGCGGGCCAAAGCACTTTGGTATTTTTTGTTTTTAAAAACTCAGCCATCATAAACTTATAAGGCCGGTCTATACCCATAGTATCTACTCCAAAAATCTTAATTTCTTTATCCAGCAAATAATCTATGGCTGAAATATCAACCCCTGGATAATCTGAAAAATACTCAGGCCGGCCAAAAAGCTTATCTGACCCAGTCCATAAAAGAACTATGTCTTCGGGCTTAAGATTATAATTTATTTTATTTAAGCCTTGTTTTATATCTTCAGCTGTAATAACTTCCTCAGGGCTCTTATGAGTTAAATTTATTTTAACTCCCTCCCGATAGCACCGTTCCAAAGGTATTTGATCAGCTGTTTTTGAAGGCCTTCCCTGGGATTTACTACCATAGTGAAAAGAATAATCTAGGTGGGTTCCAATATGGACTGGAGAATGAACAATTTCTAAAGATAAAAATTCCTCATCAGGTAAATCTTCTTTTTTTATTATCCTTTTTCCAGCAAGATACTCTTTCTTACCTTCAGAAGTTTTGCTCATTAAAACTTTATTAAGCTTTTCTACGCCCTCTTTATGCGATACGCGCTCAATTTCCAAATTATGAACTTCAAAAGCGGTATCATCAATCGCTAAACTTAAATCAATTATCTCCATACCCTGCCTTCCAAATCGGACGTCAGACGTCCGATTTTTTATTGTTGTTTCTTTTTTTCAATGACGCTGATGACTTCTTCGGGTGTAGAAAACTTAGTAATTTCACTAGTTTCAATTTTAATCCCGAAATGCTTATTCAAAGTAACAACTACCTCCACCATTTCAGTTGAATCAACGCCGATTGAATCATATAGTTTTTGCCCGTCTTTTAATTCATCCTCGCTAATATCCAATGTTTTACAGATAACGTCTAAAACTTCAGCTTTTAGGTCCACATCTCCCTCCTTGTCTAAAAACGTGCTACGTGATACTTTTACTTTTCTATTGCCAAAATAACGTTTATTCCGCCTCTGCCCCTGGCTAAAATAAGAGCTTTATTAACCTCTTTTTCTTTTGGGCTATTAAAAGTATAATCCAAATCACAATAAGGATCGTTCATTTCATGATTAATCGTCGGAAGAATTAAGTTATTCTTCATAGAAAAAATTGTAACAATCAAATCCAACGCGGTTTGAGCCCCAAGTAAATTTCCAAACATACTTTTAGGAGCGCTTAAAGCTATATTTTTTAAATTATCGCCAAAAACATTTTTTAAAGTTTGAGTTTCCAAATAATCCCCCATCGTGCTGGCTTCAGCGTCTAAACAAATATAATCAATATCCTCCTTGTTCCATCCGGCATCTTTCAAACATTCTTCTATGGCATATTCAAAACTTTCTGTTGACGGGCTGTAGCGGGCATAATCGTAACCGTCCGAAGAAAAACCAATTCCTTTTATAAACCCATAAATATTTACTCCTCTTTTCCGGGCTTGAGACTCTTTCTCTAAAATCACCATTCCCGCGCCCTCTGCCGGAACAAATCCATCACGGTACAAGTCATAAGGCCGGTAAGCCTTTTTAAAATTAAGATTATTTTTTGAAGCTCCGCCTCTGGTATTCACGCAAAGCATAGCATAAGGAGTAATCGGTGCTTCCATTCCTCCAGCCACTACAAAATCATTCTTATCCTGAGCAACTGTTTTTGCTCCATACCACAAAGATAAAGCTGAAGAAGCTTTATCAGCCACTACTGTTTTACTATAACCTTTAAAACCATAATATATAGTAACCTGGCCTTGAGGAGCTGCCGGAAACCAGGCTGAAGCCATATAGGGAGAAACACCGTCCCTGCCTTCTATATACATATCTCTTAATTCAGTCTCGGCAAAAAGCCAACCTCCTAAAGCATTACCCATAAAAACGCCTACTCTTTTTTTATCAATATTTTCTAAATCAACATTCGCATCCCTAAGCGCTTGTTCGCTGGCAACTAAAGCCATATGAGAAAATACATCTATTTTTTTTATCAATCTTCCTGAAAGATGAGTATAATGATCCAGCTCATGAACCTGTCCGGCAATACGACAGGAGTAAAGCGAAGCGTCAAACCTCTTAATCTCATCGATAAAAGATTCGCCTCTTTTAAGATTTGCCCAAAAAGTTTCTTTTTTAAGCCCGCAAGGCGAAACTACTCCTACACCAGTTATTGCTACCCTTTCCACTATAAACTCCTTTTCTTAAAATATCCGCGTTTATCCGCGTCCATAACGCTTAAACACAATAGAAGAGTGAATTCCTGAAAATCCACTGCTGGTTTTTAATATATATTCAGGCATTATTTCCCTTTTTTTATTAGGGATATAATCTAAATCACATTTGGGATCCGGCTCCTCCTGATTTATAGTCGGTGGAAGATACCCTTTTTCAAATATCATACAGCATAAAACGCTTTCAACAGCATTGGCTGCCGCCAGAGGGTGGCCAATCATAGATTTAATTGAACTTATAGGAACCTTATAAGCTAAATCGCCAAACACCTTTTTATAAGCATCAGTTTCAAAAGCATCATTCTGACGAGTAGATGAACCATGGGCGTTAATGTAGTCTATCTCTTCCTTTTTTATACCGGCTTCTTTTATTGCTTCTTCCATACAAATTGCCATAGGCTCTCCATCCGCGGGTAAATCAGTCATATGGTAAGCGTTACAACTTGTTCCATAACCCAATATCTCAGCATAAATATGAGCGCCTCTTTTTTTAGCATGTTCAAACTCTTCCAGGATAACAACCCCGGCAGCCTCTGAGATTACAAACCCATTGCGTTTATTATCAAAAGGCCGGCTAGCTTTATGCGGTTCATCATTATTCTTGGCTAAAACATTAACCACGTCAAAAGCCCCAAAAGTAATCGGCGTAATCGGAGCCTCGCTTGCTCCGGCAATAACTACATCCTGTCGTCCCTCGCGAATAAGTTCAAAAGAAAAACCTAGAGAGTCGGTTCCGGCAGTGCATCCGGTTGAAATCGTGCAATTAATACCTTTTGTCTTATGAATTCCTCCTATTTCAGCGCTGGGAGAATTAAACATAGCCGCGTCATAAAGATAAGGCCGGGCTTTTCGGGGATCTATAGGTTTTTTACCCCAATCAGTAACCATTAAAAATTCTTCTTCCATAAACCGTGTTCCGCAAATCGCGTTAGCAAGAACAACTCCGCATCTTCTTGAATCCAACTTCGTAAAATCAAGCTTAGCGTCTTTAACCGCTCGATTGGCAGCGGCAACTCCAAATTGAACATAACGGTCCATACGCTTATGTTCTTTTATGCCGAAATTTAAAGGGTCAAAATTCAAATCCTGCGAAGCTATTTTAGAAACAAATAAGCTCACGTCAAAATTCTCAACTCTCTCAACACAAGGTTTTCCTTCAATCAAATTCGTATAAAAAGTTTCTTTGTCTTCTCCGGCGGCGCAGATAACTCCAATGCCTGTGATTACTACTCTTCGCATTTAATTCTCCTAACTTTAAACTTTATATTTCCTCCATCAGGACAGGTTGTATTGGTTTTACAAATTGGATTATCCTCAAAAGAAAACTCAGCTCCGAAATTTAAAGCAAATAAAACCGGAAATAAAATACTATATGCCGCTCCGCAAAACCCAGCTGGTGTTTTTAAACCTTCAACTACAAATTTATCCCCTTTTTTATAACCAAAAAAACAATGCCCGCACACCTGATCAACCTCTATTTCAAGAGTTTTAGGTTTAGGTTTAGGTTTTTCAGTTTGAGGCTTATTTATAACTTTGCCTTGATCATCAAGAACTTCAATTTTAAAAGCTAATTTGCCGTCATCAGGACAAGTTGTCTTAATTGATTTGGTATTATCCATAAACTTAAACTCGGCCCCAAAAGTTAAAGCATAAAGACAAGGGAACGCGGACTTAATAAGCCCACTGCAGAAATGTTTAGGCGGATGAGTAAAATCATCCAATATAAACTCATCTCCTACCTTATAATTATGATAACAATACCCTTTCTGCTCAATAACCGTCATCTTTAACTTAGGAAATTTCACTCTTGGCATATTTCTCACTCCTTGATTCTCGTTTCTCGATTCTGGTTTTTGATATACGATATTTATTATATTGTCTATCACCTAAACTGTTCCAATAAATCTTTTTTTTCTAAAAACTTCCCTGAATCTTCTACCCTATGGACAAGCTCAACGATTTTTTCATTCAAAGAAGCGTCAAACCCGCTTTCCTTAGCTAACTCAACAATCTCACCATTTATATAATCAATTTCTGATTTCCTTGAACGTTTTATGCTTTGTAGTATTGAACCGTCCAGCGGTTCTTTGCTTAAAGATATCATTAACTTAGAAAATAATTCCGCGGCATATTCTAAGCCTATTGAAGCCAACCCTTCTATTTTTTGTTTAGGATAAGAAGGCAAACTTTCTAATTCAATGCCGCTATTTTTAGCTATAGCATAGGCTTCTCTGTTTAACCGTATAGCCAGCCGGGCGCAATCCAAGTCGGCAAAAGTTTCCTGCATAGATAAGCCTAAAACAGCAGGAATACAATTATTAAGGTTAATAAATAGTTTAAGATACTTCGCGCCCTTTATATTGTTTGAAATCTTAATTTCAAAAGAACCACTAAGAAGATTTTGAACCTGTTCAAGGCTATCAGAAACTGCTCCGAAAATATTACCTAAGATTAAATCCTTGCCAAAATTATGCACAACTTTATTCGGCGCGTAAAAAGTCGCTCCAAACATTACTATTCCAGTAATAATTTTATCCTTACCAAAATACTTGCTAAGAATACGTTCAGCTTTTATCCCATTCTGGGTACTTACTATAATCGTATCTTTTAAATTTTCAATATTATCCCTTACCGCCTGCTCTAAGTCATTTATCTTTACCGTAAAAATTGCCACGTCCGGATTTTCGTTAAGCTTGGTATCAATTTTTATTTGATAGTTAACACTCTTGCCCGCGGTTTCAATAATAAGCCCTTCTTCTTCCAGAGACTTTTTTTGGTAACCCCTAACTACGCCAATAAGATCACAGGGACATTCTGAAAGCTTACCTAGAAATAACCCGCCAATTGCTCCGCACCCTATTACTGCTGTTTTCATTTTATCCTCACCTTGTTCGGATACACGGATAAACGCGGATATCAACGCGGATTAACGCGAAAATAATCAACGTTTAATTTTCTAAATAGTTTTTTAAGGATTGTAAAACCAAATTTATATTTTTTATGTGCAGTTTCTTAAACAATATTTTCCAGATTAATTTGTTAAAAAAGCCCTTTACTTTATAATTAAAGCAATAAACAACTTCTGGGGTACCTTTGCCTTTTAAAACCGATAGCTCTTCACAGCCCTCAAACAGCCCGTCAAGAAAAACTCTTTTTATATATAATTTATTTCTGTCTATTGTTTCGTTTACGCTATGCCATTTAGGCCCGAAAGGGAGCTTAATTTTTTGTAAATATAAAGTTTTTTCTCTTATATCCTTAGTAAGGTTCTCAAACCGCATCAAAGAATTCTTCGGCCACCATTGGCTTTGGCCCCAGAAAAGCAATTCTTCAAAAATCTTTAGGTAATCAGCATTTATAGCAATACTTTGCTTAATTTCCCGATTCATCGGCATAACTACAACAATCTATATTTAACTGGCTAAATAGCCTCTTCATCATATCTTTAAAAGCCGGAGGAACTTCCTGGAAAAAAGCGCGAACTACATCTTGATTCTCTACAATTTGAGAATTCCTCTGATTAGCAAGTTCCCGGGCCTTTTCTTTGACTAACCTTTCAGCAATACTTCTATGAAACTGAGGAAGATTACTAATCACCTTATCAAAACTACTTTTCGCGTCCTGATTCCATTCAATATTCATTTTTCTACTCCACGTTTTCTGTTATTTTCCGCGGCTGTAATTTTTCAACAACACTAAAAGCTATGTCAGTCATTTTCATTTCAGCTTCAAAAAAACGGTAATCTGAAAAACCTAAGGCTCCAGTAATAAGATTATCTGAAACCGCTAATATCGCCGCTACTTTTTTGTTATAAAGGTTAGCTATTGTTACAAATGGCGAAGTTACCATATCAACCCCTATCGCGCCTCTTTGAATAAAAGAATTTACTATATCTTTAGTCTCCTTAAACAAAGCATCCGTTGTCCAAACACCCCCTTTATAAACTTTACCCGCGTTGCTAAAAGCCTTTCCTAAAGAAACTGTTAAATCTTCACTTACCTTAGATATATAATCATCCTCCACATAATAACGAGTAGCGCCATCGCCCCTTATAACATCAGTAGCCAAAATATAATCGCCCACATTTATCTCTTCCTTTAAAGCTCCGCAAGAGCCAAGCCTGATAAAAGTATTAATCCCTCCAACACAAAGCATCTCAGTAACAAAAGCTGAATCCGGAGCGAAAAACCCGCCGTTGCCAACAGTAACTTTTTTCCCTTTGTAGAAACCAGTCCAAAAAGTATAACCTAAAAACGTAAAGTTTTTCACACAATTTTCTAATTTAGGAAGGCACATTTTTGCCCTATGCTGCTGTCCGCTGATTAAAGCAACTTCTCCAAAATCCCCTTGCCTAAACTGTAAAGATTCCAAAAGTCCCTGGGGATGTAAATGAATATCTTTCTGCATCATAGTTAACGCTCCTTATTTAATATACTTATCACTGTTTAATTATTCTAATTGGCCTAAAGAACAGTAAATCCGAAGCACGAAATCCGAAATTCGAAACAAATGAAGAAAATGGGGAAAATTCGAAATTTTAATGAATTTAATATCCGTTTAGAATTTCGTATTTCAAATTTGTTTCGGATTTCGAATTTAAAATCTTTAGTAATTTAAACTTTATTTATCCCGCCGCTTACTTTAACTTACTCTTATCTACTTTCCCAGTCCTGTTTTTAGGCAAGCTTTCCACAAATTCAAAATGATGAGGAATTTTAAAATGAGCTATATGCTCTTTTAAAAACTCTTTTAACGCCTGAATTTCAAGGCGCCCTTTATCATTGGTTACGATAAAAACTTTAGGAACCTCTCCTCTTAACGGGTCTGCTACTCCTATAACCGCGGCTTCTTCAATTTGAGGATGGCGTTGAATTTTTTCTTCAACTTCAGCCGGAAAAACTATCTCACCGGCAACTTTAATCATATCTTTTTTTCTTCCTATAATATAAAAAAGCCCTTGTTCATCGCGCCGCGCAATATCTCCGGTCTTAAACCAGCCGTCTTCGGTTATAACTTCTTTTGTTAAATCTTCTTCCTTATAATAACCGCGCATAACCGCTTCACCCTTAACCCAAAGCTCACCTTCAACTATTTTAGCTTCCATTCCCGGAGCAAACTTTCCAATACTTTCTATTTTATCAAGCTCAGGCGGCAGCATGCAGTTTGGAGCCGCTGTCTCAGTTAAACCCCAGCCGTTTGAAAGTTTAGCGTTAGGGCAAGCCTTATTAAACCTTTTTAACAAAATCGGCGAAGAAGGCGCGCCAAATACAACCGCGTAACGCAAAGACGAGAGGTCAAGCTTGTCATACTCTTTTAACGATAAAATTGCTATATACATGGCCGGAACAATGCAGAATATAGTAACCTTGCCGCGTTCTATACTTTTTAAAAACTCTAAAGGATGAAACCTTTCCATCAAAATCATAGTTGACGCGAAATAAATCATTAGCAAAATATAGTCTAACCCGCCGAAATGTGAAAAAGGAACCCCTCCGCATAAAAACACGTCGTTCTCGTTTACCCCCAAAAAATGGCCTATTGTTTTAACGGGATTACTTAAATGTTTATAATCAAGCATAACCCCTTTAGGATGGCCGGTTGTGCCGGAAGTATAAAAAATAGATGAAAGGCTGCCGCTGTTTATTTCTGAATTAGGATTATCAATACAAGAGCTCTCCAAAACTTTGCCCCAATAAGAAAACGGGCTAACTTCTTCTTTGCAGACTATTATCTCTTTTAAACCAAGACAGCTATTTTTAATCTTTTCTAAATCCACTCCTTTTTTAGGCTGGGTAATTAAAACTTTGGCTTCGCTATGATTTATAAAATGAATTATCTCTTCCTGGGTAAGCATAAAGTCTAAAGGCACAACTGTTAAGCCAGCGCTAAAAACTCCTAAAAAGCTTGTTACCGCGTCAGGAGTATTAGAAAGATATAAAGCTGCCTTATCTGATTCACTGAAGCCGGCTTTTAACAGATAATTAGCAAGCCTAAAAGAAGAATCTTTTATCTCCAAAAAATCAATTACCCTATCTCCAAAGATAATAGCTGGTTTTCGCGGGCAATTTTGGAAATGCTGAATAAGTAAATTTCTTATATCCATAGTAAACCCCGTTAGAGATAGACTATCTTTAGATAGCCGTAAATTAGCTTTGTTTTTCTAAAAAGCCTCTTTATCCTTTATTGAAATACTATAAAAACATGATTAGACCTTATCATCTCTAACGGGGTAAAATTTAATTAGTAAAATTTTACTATATTGCCCATATTAGTCAAGCCCTTTCCCCAAAAAAAAACAGCTAAAGTTCACTAAATAAGCATTGCTTATTTAGTGAACTTTAATTTGTGTAAAGACCTTTTGAGTACTCAGGGTTAAATTCGACTACAGCTTTATATCATTCTATTTAGGGCTGTAGCCTTATTGAATTTTGCTTAGTAGGCTTAGGCATTCTAGGTGTGGGGTGTGAGGGAAAAAGTCAAAGGGTTCGATAAAGTTGGGCTTATATGTCTCTTTTAAAGCTGATATGTCTCGGCAAAAGGCATCAGGATTACAGGAAGAAAAAATGATTTTTTCAGGATTTAACCTTAAAATTCCCCTTATCACCTTGTTAGAAAGGCCGCATCGGGGCGGGTTTACTATTAAAAGACTTATATTTCTATGAAAAACGCTATGGGTATTGAGAAATTTTCTGGTATCAGAAGCAAGAAACGATATATTTCCTACCTTGTTAATCTTGGCATTCTCCCATGCTGCCTCCACAGTTTCTTTGCTGAATTCAACCCCCCAAACAAACTTTACATACCGAGCGAGAAAAAGGCCGATAGAACCTGCCCCGCAAAAAAGATCGACTACGCTCTTATCGGATGATAATTTAGCATAGCTTCTAATTTTTTCATAAAATCCCTTAATCATAAAAGGATTAACCTGAGAAAAAGTATCAATCCCAATTTTAAAAATTAATCTGCCTATCTTCTCTTTGATAAAAGCAGTCCCCCAAAGTAATTTCTTTTTTTCAAACACCACCGCGTCAGAAAGAGAATTATTAATAATTTGATAAATAGATTTAACTGCGGCTTTTAACTTTAAAGAAGTTAGCTCTTTCACAAACTCATCCCCGGCCAATTCATCTTCACTGGTAACAGCTATTCCCACCATAATCTCTTTTGTGAATTTTGCCTCGCGAATAATAAGATTTCTTAAAAAGCCTTTATGAGAATATTTATTATATACGGAATAATTTTTTTTCCGGGCAAAATTTTTAACCATCTTAAGTATTTTGCCGGCATCAGAAGAAAAAATTATACATTCTTCTAAATCTACTAATTCTCTTTTTTCTTTTCGGCCGTAAAAACCGCAGGCAATTTTTCCTTGATCAGCAAAAGTAAACTCCATTTTATTACGATAATAATAGCGCCGGCTGTGATTAATAGGTTTTAAGGGCGCGGCTATTCCATAAGAAGCCATTAACTCTTTTATCTTTTCCTGTTTTTGCCAAAGCTGTTTTTTATAAGGAATATCCTGAAAAGAACACCCCCCGCACTCCCCAAAATGTTTACACCTTTTAACCCACATTTTTTATATTGTAGGGGCGGGGCCGCCCCGCCCGGGATCAAATAATCTAAAAATACCCTAATTCCTTTAATATCCTCGGCCGGTTCTGCCAATCCCCTAAAACTTTTACCCAAAGATCTAAAAAAACTTTTTTATTATAAATCTTTTCTATTTCCGGCCGGGCCAGGCTGCCTACTTCCTTGAGCATTTCGCCGTTTTTGCCTATAACTATCCTTTTTTGAGAAGTTCTTTGCACATATATATTAATTTTTATAGAAACAAGCTTTTTTTTATTCTCTATACTATCAACTTCAACTGCCAAAGAATGAGGAAGCTCCTTTTTAAGCTGTAAAAATAATTTTTCCCGAACAATATCAGCAATACGAAACTTAACCGGAAAATCCGTAGAAGATTCGTTGTCGTAATAAGCCTGGCCTTGAGGTAAATTATCTATTAAAACATCTCTTAACTTATCAATATTTTTTCCAGTCTTAGCTGAAAGAGGTATATAGTATAATAACTCTTTGCCTTTAGTTCTTTTATTCCATAAATCAATATAATCATTAATATATTTATCTCCCAAATCTACTTTATTCAAAACCATAATAGTTTTTACACCCGAAGAAGCTACTATTCTTACCAGTTGTTCCTCTTCCCGGCCCGGCCCGCGGGTTACATCAACCATATAAATGACTAAATCGCAGCCTTCAACAGCGGTTTTAGCAACTGTATTTAAATACGAACTTAACTTATCTTCAAAAGAATGCACTCCCGGAGTATCCACAAAAACAATCTGAGCGTTCTCTAAATTCAAAATCCCTTTTATTTGATGCCGGGTTGTTTGAGGAATAGGCGATATAATGCTAACCTTTTCTTTGATTAAAGCATTAATCAAAGTAGACTTGCCAACATTAGGCCTACCCAAAACCGTCACAAATCCTGACTTAAATACCTTTTTAGTCATAATAACTTTTATTGTAGCATAAGCGGCCAATATTGCCATTAAACAAAGTTTGCGCTCAAGACACCCGCGGGTGGCCATATTCTCAACTCTGCTCTTGTCTCAAACACCACGCGTTCCCACACAACAATAATCGTAGAGATAATGGAACGGCGCTCCGTTATCTCTACATATTTTAAATATTAAGGCAAAAATTGCGTCTAGAGAGCGAAACTTTTTGGCTTTTGAATAAGCGGCACACGGGATAGGACACAACCTAATACTTTAAGGTAACGCGGCTACATCCGTCCATTCCACCCTTTCCCTTCCAGGTAAAACGCGTTCTTCAAGCTCTTGTTCACAAACATTCTTTAAAGATAAACTCAAAGATTGAGCTTTCAAGGGGTTATAGCCGTGATAAGCAAGCAGAAAGTAAGCGGTTGAGGCAAGAGATCCGGTTCTATCTCCTTTGGGAGTTCTCCAGCCATGACCGGTATCTACTGAAGAAACTGAAGCATAAGGAAGACAAGGCCCTTGTTTTCCAACTCTAGAAAGAGAAATAACCAGCATTTTCTGCAATTCATTAAAATAAAACATAGCTTTTTGCATATATTCTTGAGACTTTTTAAGGTCTTTATCCTCAAAATAATCAGCCATAATTTCAAAAGCTAAAACCATCTGAGATGTCCACTCTCCTGAGATAACTCCTCCCCGAGCAAGATTTCTGGCTTTAGCAAAATCAAACCCTCGCAGCACAATCGCTGTGCCGCTACTATTAAACTTACTTGTTACTTCGCAATTTTCTACAGCAAACTCTAAAATCATCTCAGGATTCATCTTCAAAGAATAAAGTTCTTCAGGCCCAAAAGCTGTTACTGACCAAGCATAAGTATCTGTGGCAATAGTGGAATCACCTTTTCCTCTTTTTATCGGCGGGCCCTGTTTAGTATAAGTATGGCTGCAAATCCATTTTTTTATTTTTTCCGCGGCTGCTAGATACTTTTCCTCAGCGCTTAGCTGATAATATAAATTAAAAAAAGCAAAAGCATCTAAATTGTGTTCAGTAGAATACCATGAATCTTTAGGCCCTCCTTTTATCCCCCCTTCTTTATCCATCATTGAAAAAAGAAAGCTTCCTACTTCGCGGGCAATTACTAAATATTTTTTATCTCCAGTTTTTTTAACATAATCTAAGGCTGCCAACCCTATCCAGGCATTGGGCCCGCAATGATTAGTATATTCAAAAACATCACCTTTCATAAAATAAGCATTATAAATACTCTGGCCTTTTTTAACTCTTTTCAAATAAAAATCTAAAACTTTTCCCGCGGATTCCCGGTCATTATAAACAAGAAAAATCATTGCTGCTAAAGCCTGATCATAAGTAAAACAAGCCCGGTCTAAATTGCTATCGCCTTCGTAACTTAATACTAGCCCATTTTTAGGGTTTTGACGGTCTTTTACCCACTGATACATTCCTTGTATAATTTTAGGAGAATATTCAAGTTTTTCTACCCTAAGGCCATTAACTTGTTCTTGAATCTTAGACACCGCGGCTTTACTTTCTTTAACTTTAATTTTTAAAAATTCATTCTTCCGCTTTAAAGCTGATAGTTCAAACTCAAGAAGAACTTGTTTTTTAAATCCTGCCGATTCTAAAGGTTCAGGCTTTGCAGCTGCTTGGAAAACTATCGGCTCAAGTTGAGACGGCTGCTCCGCGTTTTGTTTAACAAGATTTTCCTGCTTTTCCTGCCACTGAAGAATTTCTTTAGCCAGCAAGGTTATATCTTTTTGCAATTCCTCTTGTTTTTTTTCTAAAGACCGGCTGTTCTTTTTTTCGCTGGCTAAGACTTCTTCCAAAGAAGATTTTTTTTCTACAATACTCACATAATCTTTGACAACTTTTTTATTTTTAGCTGTCAAAGAAGCTGCCCGCCAATATAAAGAAAAAGATAAAGTTAAAAGAATAGTTACCACCGTGGCAACAGCAAAAGGAATAATTTTGTTAATTACAGCGTATCTAAAGATAAAAGCAGCTTTTGAGCTGTTACTTTCTAAAAATTCAAGCCCTATAAAACAACGTTTCATAGCGCCGGAATTTTCCTGCTTAAGCCAGGCTGATTTTGCTTCTATTAAAATAGGTTTATTTTTAAAAGGAAGCTCTATTTGCAAGAAAAACCGAGAATCCAGATTACTCTTAAGTTTATCCCAAAAACCCCACCAAAGGTCATTAACTAAAAGGTCCATTCCGCCTTTACCAATATCGCGGGTAAAACCCTGAAGCCAAGGAGTAATCCTGCGGCCTTGCTCATCTAGAATATAAAACTCAACCGGTAAAACTGTAGATATTCTTAAAAATTTTCTTCTATTTACCATAACTTCGCCTATTGAAAACAGCCTGAATAAGGCCCTTCGGGTACTCAGGGTTCAATTCGACTAGGGACTTTTTTTGAAAAGTCCAAGTCTCATTTAACTTGAAGGATAACCTCTTCCTTTAAAAAATAAAGCGCGCGGCCAAGATACTTTTTAAATTCCTGATACTCTTCTTTTGGAACAAACCTTTTCTTAGGAGTAAATTTCTGGTTAAAATCAATACAACCGTTATTATTTTCATAATCAACTTCTAATTTAAACCAAGCATTATCAAAAACTTTTGACGAGGGTAGATATTGAATTTTTAAATTCTTAGGCAAAGTTACTTTTATCTTAGCTAATTTCGTGTAGAGCCCTTCAAAATCAATAGAAAACTCCCTATCATCTTTGCTAATTAAGCTATAATCTAAATAAAGCTGGTCAAAAGCCGGCATAATTCTTAGTTTCCCGGCAGGATTAAGAAAATTCTGGGCATTAAATTCATAAATAAGTATAGGATCTTTATCGAAATCTTCGGCGTTTTCAATCTTATAGCTTAAAAGCTGTGATGAAGATGAGATTTCAGTCATTTTTTCCTGAATACTTTCTTTAATTACCTCTGGATGAGTATATTTTAAATACCCCCTGTATCCCGAAGCAAAAAAACCTGAAGATTCAATTTTTCTTGTAATCAACGCGTTTTCTTCAGCATCAAGAACAATATTCATATCATACTTTATCTCATTTTCCTTAATATCCGGAGTTGTAATAAGCTTAAAATTATCTTCTAAAAATACCATAACCAGCCTACCTTGATCAGCGAGAGGAACCCTGCCGAAAGAAGTTGTTTCAGAGGTTGGATCCATAAAAATAAACTCTTGATCAATATTTAAAACGCAAATAGCATGATTAAAATTTATAGAAGGAAAATCCTCATTTATAGGGTAAGCTGAACGGGTAGGAATTAATACCGGGTAAGCTTTTAATCCCACGCTCCTTAACATAGCTGTCAGCAAAATCGCCTGGTCTTTACAGTCGCCATAACGATTAACAAAAACTTCTTTGGCGCAATGAGGCTCATGGCCGCTATCGCCGTATTCTACAGCTACATAACGAATGTTTTTTGCCACATACTCATAAATTTTCTTAGCTTGCTCGCGGCTGTTTGAAGCCCCTTCTATAAGGCCCTTTATAAACTCTCTTATTTCCTCATTTACCGTAATCTTATCTTCATAAAGAGAATGCCACCAAGTATAAATATTTTTCCAAGAAGAAAAACTTGAAATTAATACCGCCGGGTTAACTAAAGAATCCGCGGGCATACTGTATTCAGGAATAATAGGCTTTATTTTTCTAAAATTTAAAGAGTATATTTTTTTATCGCCTTTTTTAGCTAATAAGGGCTCTAAATTAACCCCTTTGGCGTACTGTTGGTTAAAAAAACTAAAATTAACCTGCTTTTTCTCAGGAACAATAAGATTGAATTTAGACTTAAATATAGGGTATTTTTCCTTTAAGCGGTAAGTAAAGTTAAAATTATCCTCGGCAATCAGCTTAGAAGAATGTATTTTTATCTTATACTCAATAAATGAGCCTAAATCTACTGCCGGCATAGAAATAATAAAAGCCCTGGAGTTGCTATACAAAGGAAAATTTAAATAACGGCTTACATCGCGAATATTTTCCTTAGCGGCATAAATTATTCTTTTATCTTTAGTTATAACCCGGGCAAATTCAAGTTCAACTCTCTCGTAAGTAGAATCATAGCCGATAACAATCTCAGCAAGCTCTTTGCCTCTTTCTTGTAATACTTTTTCTATAACATGAACTGTTGATATCGAGGTATTTTGAGAAGTAATTTCAATGTCTTCGTTAACTAAAAGGTAAATCGCCCCTTCATCCTGAACTTCTTCAATAAAACTTTCAGCTTCTTGAGAAAGTTTTATTACTTCAAGAGGAACACCGTATTCAGTTTTAGCTTTAATAGCTTTTAACCTTTGCTGGGCTAAAAGTTTAAACCGGCCGCAAACTTTTTTATATACTTCTACGGCTTTAGGAAATAAGTTTTTCTGCTCTAAGGTTTGGCCGTAAAGATAAAGGTATTCACAATCTTTGGGTTTAAATTTTAACTGCTCAAAAATCGTAATAGCCTTACTGTATTCTTTTGATTTAGCTAAAGCTTTTGCTTTAATTACTTGAACTTCTAAGCTATCTATACCTTCAAGAAGCTCTACAACTTTTTCATAATCTCTAAAATTATAATAAAAGCCCGCTAACCGCGCCTTAAGTTTTAAATCGCCGGGCTTATCTTTTAAAAGTTGCTGCTGACGGCTGGATATTTTTTCATAACGTTGGGAAAAATCTTCCAAAGAACTTTGACGGCCATAAAAATAACCTGCCAGGCTTAAAACAAAAACTAAAAAAAGTATTTTACGCGATGATTTTAAGAGCATATCTTTCGTAAGCTATCCTTACAACCTCAAACAGGCCTACGCGGGGCCTATTTGGTGAATCGGTTTGTCTCTTAGAAATCGTTCTATTCTTGTTATAGCTTCTTTTAAATTCTCTAATGAGTTAGCGTAGGAAATTCTTATATAAGAACTAAATTCTTTGCCAAAAGCTGTTCCCGGAACTACTGCTACTTTTTCTTTGAATAAAAGCTGTTTAGCAAAATCTAAAGAATTCATCTTATACTTTTTTAAAGATGAGAAGCAGTAAAACGCTCCTTGAGGCTGAACTGTGTGAAGGCCCAGCCTATTAAGCTCTCCTGAAATAAAATCTCTTCTTCTTTTATATTCTCGGCGCATAGAACTAACTTCCTTCTGAGCCTTTAAGCCTTCAACCGCGGCAATCTGAGATATTATTGGGCCGCAAAGCATAGAATAAGAGTGAATTTTAGTCATAGCTGAAATAATTTCAGCGTCAGCGCATGCATAGCCTACCCGAAATCCGGTCATAGCATAACCTTTAGAAAATCCATTAAGCAGAATAACTTTTTTTTTCGCTTTTTTATCCAGTGAAGCAAAACAAGTGTGCTCCCCATCGTAAGTCAACTCATCATAAGTCTCATCACTAATAATAAATATTTCTTTAGAGGATAAAATTTTCCATATTTCTTTAAGCTCCTCGCGAGTATAAGTAACACCTGTAGGATTAGAGGGATAATTTAATATTATTGCTTTAGGGTTTTCTTTAAGCAGCCCGCTTAAGGCTTTCGGCGTAATCTTAAACCCTTCTTCTTCCTTGGTAAGTAAGGGTATAACTTTTCCAAAATTAGCTTCAACCAAGGCAGGATAAGCGACATAGTAAGGACTAGGCACAATAACTTTATCTTTAGCTTCCAAAACTGTTCTTAAAGATAGGTCTAAACCTTCGCTTACTCCCACAGTAATCAGCACTTCTTCAAGAGGGCCGTAATTTAAAGAGTATTTTTTATTCAAATGCTGAGAAATTCCCTGGCGTAAAACAAAAAGTCCGCTGTTAGAGGTATAGGAAGTTAAGCCCTCTTCTAAAGCGCTAATTGCTCTTTCCCTAATCCTCCAAGGAGTAATAAAGTCTGGTTCGCCTACGCCTAAAGAAATAACCTCAGGCATTCCTAAAACCAGGTCAAAAAATTCCCTTATTCCTGAAGGAGGCAAATTTTTAATTCTTTTTGCAATCATATCATTATACGAATCTTTTAAATCCGAAATCCGAATATCGAAATCCGAAACAAATGAAGAAAATTCGAAATGTTAATAAACTCAGTTTTTTATTTTGGATTTTTTTCATTTTGAATTTCGAATTTGTTTCGTGCTTCGGATTTCGAATTTCGGATTTTTATTAATTTTGTTTCGGATTTATTAATAGGTTATCGGCAAACGCTTGTTCTGCTCTTTTTCTAAAAGGATAACTCCGTCTTCCTTATATTTCTTAAGCATAAAATGAGTAGCTGTACCTTTAACTGAATTCAAAAGAGCTAATTTCTCAGAAACAAAACTAGCGACAGTATTAATATCTTTGCCTTCCACGATTAAAAGTAAATCATAGGTTCCCGAAAGAAGATAACAGCTCCGGACCTCAGGAAAGCGGTAAATCCGCTGAGCAATAAGATCAAAACCAACATCTTTTTGAGGCGCTACTCTAACTTCAATTAAAGCAACTACTCTTTTTTCATCTTTAATTTTCTGACGGTTAATCACGGTTTTATACTTAACAATTACTCCCTTTTTTTCATAATTCTTTATTGCCTGCTCAAGCTCTTTTTTGCTTTTACCGGTTAGCTTCTCTAAGTCTTCTAAAGAAACTCTGGAATTATTTTCTAAAATTTCTAATATGTCTTTCATCTCTACCCCCTATTTTTAAATTTCAAATTCCAAGCATCAAATTACAAATAAATTCCAATAATCAAATTCCAAATGAAAAATTTCTTGTTTCGGTCATTGGAATTTTGGTAATTGGAATTTGTTTGTGATTTGGAATTTGTTATTTGGAATTTCATTTAATAATTATATTATATATTAATTATGCCTCCATATCAAGAATACGATTTAATTTTATACGCCGGCTAGTGCTGTTTAAAGTTTGAAACCAAAGATAAAAACATTTCTTTTCCTCAGAAACACGCAGAGGCATTATTTTCCCCTCTTCAATATTAGCTGAATAAAAATACTTCATTTTCAGCCAAGAGTTACTCTCAACTGCTTGTTTAAGCAAAATAATTTTCTTATTCTCTTCTAATATAGAACTTTCATCTTCTAAGCCGTAAAGCTTGATAAATTCTTCTAACCTCTCTATCCCTTTACCCTTAAAAATATCTATGAGCTTAAAAAAAACTTTATAGGCGGCCTCAGCGTCATCAAAAGCCCTGTGCAGGCTATCAAAACCAATATTGAAGAATTGCGCTGCCGCTTCTAAATTATATCTAGACAGTTTAAGTACATCTCTAGCCATAGAAAGCACATCTAAAGCTGTTAATTTCGGAATTGGAAAATTCATTCTTTCTAAATGATGCTTAATAAAACCCATATCAAAACTAACATTATAAGCGCAAACTATATAATCTTTCAAAAAAGCAATAAGATTCTCAGCTACATCTTCAAAGTAAGGCGCCGTTTTTAACGCTTCATCAGATATTTTATGAACTTGATAAGCTTGAAAAGGCATACTTTTTTTAGGATTTATCAAGCTATGGAATGTATCCACAACTTCTCCGCCCTGGACTTTTAATATACCGATTTCACAGATAGAATCTCCGGTAACTGCGTCAAGCCCGGTTGTTTCTAAATCTAAAAAAACGAAAGGACAATCTTTTATGTTTTTGTTTAAATCCATATTCTCGATACTCAATACTATATACTCGATTTTCGATATTTGTTTCTACGAACTATCAAGTATCGTGTATCGAGTATCTACTCTACTATCTTCACTACAATTTTTCTATCTCGGGGGCGAGTATCAAAGTCTATTAAAACTACCTGCTGCCAAATTCCTAAATCAAGCTTACTCTGGGTTACTGATACAAACATCTCAGTTTTTATAAAAGAACTTCTCAGGTGCGAGTGCCCGTTATCATCAGCCCATGTAGAATTATGAACATAATCTTTTTTGTAAGGGAGAACTCTTTCTAACGCGGCTTTTAGGTCTTTAACTAAACCAGGTTCATATTCCATAGTGGTAAGAGCTGCTGTCGAACCTAAAACAGTTAAAAAAATGATAGCATCTTTAAGTTCTTCTTTATCTACTATCTTCCTTAATTCGGAAGTAAGATCAACAATATCGCTATTGCCCTTTGTTTTTATCTCTATATAAACTGTTTTCATAGCCGCCTCTTATAAAATCCCCCGCCAGCATCAAGTATCAAGCATCGAGTATCCAGCATCGAATATCGAGCATCGAGCATCGAGTATCAATCTACCTGATCGCGCTTCCTGGGGCTATTTCTTTATCAGAAATCATCAAGCTAACATCATCTTTGCCCTGAGCCGCTAAAAGCATTCCTTCAGACAATATTCCTCTAATGTTTTTCGGCTCTAAATTAACTAGTATAGTGACAAGCTTATTTAAAAGTTCCTCCGGCGTATAAAAAGGCTTAATACCCGCTATCAGCTGAACAATTTTTTCTCCTATATCTACCTTTAAAACATAAAGCTTTTCAGCATCAGGGTGTGAACTAACTTCTAAAATTTTACCTATCCTAAAATCCAACTTAGAAAAATCATCAAAACTTGCCATCTCACTCCTTTCAGATATTAAATAGGGACACCTTCCATTTATAAACGGAATGTGTCCCTATTTAAATTAACCGTTAAAGACAATATCCTTAATTATTACCCACAGTAATATTATAATTATTATTGTAGAAATAATATAGAAATCATTAAAATAAAGAAACTCCTTCACCTTATCGGCGCGGCGGTATTTTTTTTCGGAAAGCCTATACTTTTTTTTAATTACCGGCTTTATCTTTGTTACATCTTCTCTTTTGAACCGTAGAAACTCTCCGGCAACTTTAAAATGAGGAATAAGATTAGTGTTGGCTAAATTAATTATTTCTTTTTCCGAAATACCTAAAGCTGAAGAAGCTTCCCTTGTATTAAGAAGTTTTTCTTTCATAATTTAAAAATGATTAAAAACTGAAAATAAAAACATTCTACAGTATTTTAAAGTTGATACAACATTTTTTTAATCTGCGTAATCGATGCGTTTATGATTTACGGGCAATCCAATCTTCAACTTTCCCGCGGTCAAACACTAACTTTTCGTTCTCTTTTTCCACGGGAATTGTTCCGCTGTTAACCCATTCCATAATTTTATCTTCCTCAATAGAAAGATAATCAGAAAGGTCCTCTAAAGAAATTCTTGATTCATAAGTACTGCAGCTTCCGTTAAAAACCGCTCCCTCTTCAATAGAAAGTTTCACGGCCGCGATATCAGCGCTAACTTGAGCGGTTGAGGCAAGCTTAATTGAGACTGTAGCCTTAATCTTCCCTTTTACTATACCTGCGATAACAATACTTTCTCCTGAAATATCAGCATGTACATTTGCTGCCGTGCCAATAATAAGGTTGCCTTTTGTAGTTAGGTTTCCTTCGAACTTCCCATTTATGCGTAAATTTACGGGGTCGGAAAAAACTAGGCTGCCCTGCATTGCAGCGCTTACATCAAGAATTTTGTCCTCTTCTTTCCGTCTTGCCATTTTACCCCCTTTTAAATTTTTGTTCGAGCCGGCGCATTGGCCAGCCTCTATAATTATTAAAAACCCGCGTCTTTTTCAATCTTTTTTAGAAACGAAAGAACTAAATATACAATTGCTGTTGTTGTTATCGCGGCGCTAAAATAGCCGCAGCCTACAGCTAAGCCAATCGCCGAACTTATCCAAATGCTTGCCGCGGTAGTAAGGCCTTTTACTCCCTCAGCGCTTCTTATAATAGTTCCAGCTCCTAAAAATCCTATACCAGTCACTACTCCGGCGGCAATTCTCCCCGGGTCAATCATAGCTTTTCCTTGATAAATCTCCCAAACATGAAGAGAAGTCAACATTATCAAAGCTGAACCCATACAAACTAATATATGAGTCCGCAAGCCTGCCATTCTTTTTTTTCTCTCTCTTTCAAAACCAATCATACTGCCTAAAACAAAAGCTATAATCAGCCGTCCAGCTGTTACCGAAAAACCTAACATTTTAGTTTGCCTCCGCTTGTAAGCTTATACTGCTTTTCATACCTCTGCTATTATACAAGTAAAACCCTAATCCTGCAACCATTGCCGCGTTATCTCCCGCGTACTCTAAATTCGGAGTATAAAAATGTATTTTTTTTCTTTTTCCCTGTTGTTTTAAGCGCTGCCTTAAATATTTATTAGCAATAACCCCTCCTCCGCAGGCAACCTTATTAATTTTAAACTTTTCTACAGCTTCCTCTATCGCCATGATAACCGCTTCTATAGCTGAATATTGGAAACAAGAAATAAGCCTTATTTTCATTTTCGCGTCAAAAACTTTTTTTTTCTCCATTTCTATTTTTTTATAAATAAGAGCGGTTTTTATTCCACTATAGCTTAAATCAAAACCGGCTCTGCCGCATTTAAAACTAAAATCATCCTTGTATTTATAATTAAATAATTTATCAATAATCGGCCCGCCGGGATAACCTAAATTGTAGGCTTTAGCTACTTTATCAAAAGCTTCTCCGCAAGCATCATCACTAGTTTGGCCTAAAATTTTTATTTGGTCAAAATCATTAATACGGTAAATTTCAGTGTGGCCTCCGGATACGACTAAGCCTAAAAAAGGAAAATGAAACTTTTCGGTTCGATTTAAAAAATAAGAAAATAAATGAGCATGGAGATGGTTAACTGCTATAAAAGGCTTATCTAAAGATAAAGCTAAGGCCTTAGCAAAATTAAATCCTACAACCAAAGCCCCTATCAAGCCCGGCTTATAAGTTACAGAAATTAATCCTATTTTTTTTAAAGATAGGCCTGCTGAATTTAAAGCCGCGGCTAAAACCTTATCTATATTCTCAAGGTGAGCCCTTGTAGCTATCTCCGGGACAACTCCTCCATATTTTTTATGTTCTTTTAAAGAAGAGATAGTGACATTCGAAAGAACTTTACGGTTTTTAAGAACAGCGCAGGAAGTTTCATCGCAAGAAGTTTCAATGCCTAATGTATACATATATTTAATTTAAATCCGAATATCGAAATCCGAAATCCGAAACAAATTCGAATAATCAAAATTCAAATAACCAAAACAATATTCTTCGTTTTGAAAATTTGAACATTCGAATTTCGGATTTGTTTCGGATTTCGTGTTTATTCATTTTTTCGGATTTATTTAAAACTTTATTTTTCCAAAACTAATAGTCCTTTTATCAAATCCAAAGCCCTCACTATTTGATAATCTTTTTTATAATCAAAATCTTTTTTTTCTTCTATAATCTCTTCAAAAACATCTCTTTGGCCTTCTTCGACAACTTCTTTGTTTACTATAATATCCGGTATAATGCCTTTATCGTGAATGCTAACGCCCGCGGGGGTATAATATTTAGAAGTGGTGAGGCGCAAGGCAGACCCGTCAGACAAAGGAATAATTGTTTGAACTGAACCTTTGCCAAAGGTTGTTTCTCCCAAAAGAATAGCCCGTTTATTGTCTCTTAAAGCCGCGGCAAGGATTTCACTTGCTGAAGCGCTGCCTTTATTAACCAATACTACTATAGGAATATCTATATATTTTTGGCCCAGAGAAACAGACTTATATATTCTTTCAGGCTCGCTCCTTGATTTAGTAGATACTACTACATCTCCGTCTTTTAAAAACCGGCTTGATATATCTATTGACGAGATAAGCAAACCTCCGGGATTATTGCGAACATCAACAATTAAGGCTTTCAGCCCTTGTTTTTCTAAGCCCTCCAAAGCTTTACCTAAATCTTTAGAGGTAGTTTCCCTAAACTCGCCTATCTTCACATAGCCGATATTCTCTTCTAAAAAAAGGGCTCTTTTTATATCCTGTATTTTAATTATACCCCTCATAATCTTGATATCCTTGACTATCCGGTCTTTTTCTCTAAAAACGGTTAAGGTAACCTCTGTCTGCGGCTGGCCTCTTAATTTCTTGACAGCCTCATTCAAAGTAATATCTTTAGTTAATTCTCCGTCTATTTTAACTATAATATCGCCGGGCTCAATACCTGCTTTCCATGCCGGCGTGTCTTCTATCGGCGAAATAATAGTAAGCATTGAATCTCTTATGGTAATTTCAATACCCAAGCCGCCGAACTTTCCTTCAGTTTCTACAATAAGATTTTTAAAATCATCAGGAGTTAAAAACTGGCTGTAAGAATCCAGAGTTGAAAGTAAGCCTTTCATCGCTCCGTAGATTAAATCTTGGGGCGGTTCATCTTCTACATATTTTTTCTCAATAACTGCCAGGCTCTCAGCAAATACATCAAGTTCTCTAAACAATTTATCCTTCTCCTGGGCAAAAGAAATTCCCGCATGGTAGAAGAACAAAGCCATAATTAAAATTCCTAAAACGAGTATCGTGTATCGAGTATCGAGTATCTTTTTATACATTTTCATCTCTTCAACCTCCTCTCCAACATCTCTTTTATTACTTTAGGATTTGCTTTCCCTTTAGTCTTCTTCATAACCTGGCCTACTAAAAACATTATTGCCTGTTGTTTTCCTTCTAAGTATTCTTTAACCGCTTTAGAATTGCCTTTGATTGCTTCTTCAATAAAAATATCTAACTCATCTTCGCCTGAAATTTGAATTAGCTTTTCTCTTTCTATAATTTTATCAATGTCTTCATTAGTGGTTATACTTAAAGAAAGAGCTTTTTTCGCGGCTAAATTATTCATTTTACCCTGGGAAAAATATTGGGCCACCTTAGAGAAGTTCTCTACAGATATTTTTACCGAATCAAACCCTTTTTCTAAATTATTTACCTGCTCTAAAAACGGCCCCAAAAGCCAATTAGAAACTTCTTTAGCCTTAGGATAAACCTTACAAGCTTTTTCAAAAAAATCCGCCAGCCAAATATTATCAATAAATACATCTGCCTCTTTTTCGCCAAGGCTGTAATCCTTTAAAAACCTTTTTCTTTTAGCTAAAGGCAGTTCTCCCACAAAAATACTTTCTTTAGCAATAATTTCATCAGACACAGAAAAGTTAAGAAGATCAGGCTCAGGAAAATAACGATAATCATGAGCTTCTTCCTTACCGCGCATAACAATAGTTTTTAATTCTTGAGCATCCCAAAGCCGAGTTTCTATATTTATCTTTTCTCCCTCATTTAAGGCCTGAGCCTGTCTTTTGATTTCAAATTCTAAACCTGCTCTAACTCCCCTAAAAGTATTCATATTTTTTAACTCTACTTTTACCCCTAACTTAGTTTCGCCTTTTAAGCGCAAAGATATATTAGCGTCACAGCGTAAAGATCCTTTTTCCATATCACAATCAGAAACCTTAATATATTTAAGGATTAATTTTAAATAGCTTAAATACTCAAAAGCTTCCTGGGGGCTATTGATATCAGGATAAGAAACAATCTCTAACAGCGGAGTTCCGGCGCGGTTAAAATCTACCAAAGAATAATCATTCTTATGAATTAATTTTCCGGCGTCCTCTTCCAAATGCACTCTGTTTATTTTTATTTTTTTTCCTGAAGGAATTTCCAAAAAACCGTCTTCCCCTAAAGGCATTTTATACTGTGAAATTTGATAACCCTTGGGTAAATCAGGATAAAAATAATTTTTACGCTCAAAATATATACTCTTATTAATTCTACAGCCTAAAGCAGTACAAACTCTTACTGCTAATTCCAAAGTTCTTTTATTAAAAACCGGCAAAACTCCCGGGTAACCGCAGCAAACCGGACAAATATTGCTATTGGGCGGACTGTCAAACTTAGTAGAACAAGAGCAAAAAATTTTAGATTCCGTATCTAACTGAGTATGAACTTCTAATCCTATTACTGTCTCAAAATTATTCATATTTTATTAATCGGGCGGGAAATCCGCCGCCTACGGTATTTTTTTGTGGAAATCAGTACAATTTTGATAAGTAAAGCCTAAACTTATCAGTGAGGCTTCGTCAAATTCTTTAGCTATTAATTGCCCGCCTATAGGCAAACCGCTTTTAGTAAACCCGCAGGGAAAAGATACTGCCGGAATTCCAGCCAAATTTACCGAAATAGTATAAATATCCGATAAATACATACTTAAAGGATCGCTGGATTTTTCTCCAATTTTAAAAGCTGGAGTAGGCGAAGTCGGGGTAAGAATAACATCTACTTCTTCAAAAGCCCGGTCAAAATCATTTTTTATAAGCCTTCGGGCTTTAAGAGCTTTTAAATAATAAGCATCATAATAACCGCTGGATAAGCTATATGTTCCTAAAAAAATTCTCCTCTTAGCCTCATCGCCAAAACCCTGCTGCCTAGTTTTGAAATAAAGTTCTTTTAAGCTGCTGCTTTTCGCCCGTAAGCCGTATTTTACGCCGTCAAACCTTTGTAGGTTAGCGCTAGCTTCAGAAGAAGCAATAATATAATAAACAGCAACAGCATACTCTGTCCGAGGAAGGCTTATTTCTATAAATTCCGCCTTTTTCTTCTTAAAAATATTTATTACCTCTGCCATAGCTTCTTTTACTTCCGGATTTAAACCCTGGCTAAAATATTCTTTAGGCAGGCCTATTTTTAAGCCCGGCTCGATATCCTTTAAACTTTCAGCAAAGTCAGGAACTTTGTCCGGAGCAGAAGTAGAATCTTTTTCATCACAGCCGCAAAGTATGTTTAAAAGATGCGCGCAATCTGTGAAATTAGTAGTAAGCGGCCCAATTTGGTCTAAGCTGGAACCAAAAGCAATCAGGCCATAGCGGGAAACTCTTCCGTAAGTAGGTTTAAAACCCACAACTCCGCATAAACAAGCCGGCTGTCTTATTGAGCCTCCGGTATCTGAACCTAAAGCAAAAGGAACAAGCCTGGCAGCAACCGCGGCAGCAGAACCTCCGCTTGAACCGCCTACAACCCGAGTTATATCCCAAGGATTTTTCGAAGGCCCATAGCAGGAATTTTCAGTAGATGAACCAAAAGCAAACTCATCCATATTGGCAGTGCCAATAATATTTAAACCGGCTTTTTTTAATCTTTCTATTACCGCGGCGTCATAAACAGCGGTATGCGAAGATAAAATCTTAGAAGCGCAAGTAATCTTTTTTCCCTTTATGCAAATATTATCTTTTATAGCAATAGGCACTCCGGCTAAAGAAGAACTGCCTTTAGTTTCAACCGGCTGTTCGTAAACCTCCACAAAACTTTTTAGAGAAGAATCTATCTTTTCTATCCTTTGCTTAAAAAAAGAGTAAACATCTCCCTTGTCCAATTCTCCGGAGCTTATCTTTTCAGCAATTTCCAATCCTGTAAGATTTATTAAATTATTCATATAATTTATATCTTTCATCCGCGTCCATCCGCGTTCTCCAAAATCCGCGTTTATTCAATAACCTTAGGGATTTTAAAATAATCTCCTTCACGTAAGGGCGAATTATTCAAGATATCTTCTTTCACCCCTGAAATCTTGGCCTTGTCTTCACGCCTAACATCTCTCTCAGTATGTAAGCCTCTCATCGGCTCTATGTTGTCGGTATTTAGCTTCTTTAATTTATCAATATAGCCGATGATTTTAGACAACTGTTCCCCTAAAGACGCTTTTTCCCGCTCAGAAACATCTATCCGCGCCAAATTAGCCGTATACTCTACATTTTCATTATTTGCCATAGCTTTAAGTATACCACTCCTCCTATAAAAATCTATAAACTTATTTGCAGACTGCTTTTTTGTCATTTTCCGCGAAGGCGGAGAATCCAGGAAATCAATGAAATCAAGCCTTCTGGATTGCCCGGATAAACCGGGCAATGACGAAACGAATATTACGGCACAGTCTGTTGTCTTATTAAGAAAATTACGAGGGGTGGAATTTTCCTTTGAATAGGGTTAATTCCAAGAATGTTTGGAGACGCCGGGAACGGCTGGGGTGTCTTAGCTTTTTCAAGGCTTTAGCTTCAATTTGCCTTATCCGCTCACGGGTAACCTTAAAAATACTTCCTACCTCTTCTAAGGTTTTTGAACTTCCATCTTCAAGCCCAAACCTTAAAGTGAGAATATTTTTTTCTCTATCAGTAAGGCTTTCCATAGCCTGGGTAAGTTCCTCTTTGAGCATAGAGAATACAGTAGCGTTGGCCGGTGAAACCGCTTTTTTATCTTCTATAAAATCTCCGAAAGAAGTATCTCCTTCATCGCCGATAGGAGTATGGATTGATATTGGCTGCTGCGACACTTTCAAAATATCTTTTATTTTTATAACTGGAAGCCTAAGTTCTTTTGCTATTTCTTCAGGTGTAGGCTCCTTCCCCTTTTCTTGAATAAAAAGGCGGGAAATTCTAATTATTTTATTAATAGTTTCGGTCATATGCACAGGAATTCTAATTGTCCGGGCCTGGTCAGCTATAGCCCGGGTTATGGCCTGGCGTATCCACCAGGTAGCGTAAGTGGAAAATTTATAACCCCGCTTATATTCAAACTTCTCAACCGCTTTAATAAGCCCCATGTTCCCTTCCTGGATTAAGTCTAAAAAAGAAAGCCCCCTATTTACATACTTTTTTGCTATACTCACCACAAGCCTTAAGTTAGCCTCCACCAGGGCCCTTTTTGCCTGATTATAATACCGAGATTTATCTAATATTGCCTTTATCCTGCTTCTAATTTCATTCTCGGCAAATCCCAGCTGTTTTATTAGTTTATTTCTTTCCTTTATCAAGCTCCGTTTTTCGGTTTGAGCCTGCTTATTTCTTTCCTTAATTTTATCGATAAGCCTTCTTTTCTTTTCAATCTCGCGAACAATATCCCTAATTTTCGAAATTATCTCTTCGATTATAACTATAGTAAAATTAAACTCTTTAAGTACTTGTTTCTGGCTTTCTACTTTTTTTATTCGGGATAACTTTCCATAAAGTTTTCTTATCCTGGCTACCTCTTTTTCCTTATTTTTTATCTCGCCTTTGACAAAATCATCAGGATTCAAGGCCTCTTTAATCAGCTGCCTGCTGATTTCAAGAAAAGTATCGCGCGACACATCAGTAGAAAATACTTCTTCTCTTAATGAGCTTTCAGCATCTTCTATTTTTTTAGCCAGGCTTATTTCCTCTTCCCTGGTAAGCAAAGAAATTTGGCCCATTTGCTTAAGGTACATTTTTACCGGGTCATCACTGGGCTGAGAAACCGGAGCTGCCTGTTTCTTCTTTTCCTTTTCCCAATCAACAACTTCTTTTGTTTCTAAAACCACAACATCTTTACTGCCTAAACTCTCAAAAATAGAGTCTAAGTCCTGAACATCGGTTATCTCTTCGGAAATAAAATGGTTTATTTCATCGTAGGTGAGATAACCCTTTTTCTTGCCCAAATCAACTAATTGCTCGACACTTCTTTCTAAAAGTTTTTTCTTAATCATTCATTACCTCGTTCAGTTAAAAATTCCAAATCTCAAGCATCAAATTCCAAATAAATCACAAATTTCAAAATCCAAATTCCAATAAAGAATTTCTTTGTTTGGAATTTGAATATTGGACATTGGAATTTATTTGTCATTTGGAATTTATAATTTGGAATTTAGAATTTAATTTTAAATTAGAATAGATTAACCTTCCCATATTCGCCAATTAACTCTTTTAATCTGCTTCTATCTCCCTTTGTTTCTGCTTCCTGTATTTGTTCTTTAAGTTTGTTCTTTTTTTGAGCCGCGCCTTTCTTGCGCAGTTTAAGCAAGCTCTGTTTAAAGGTATCTTTGTCAAAAGGAATACTGTCATCCATTAAAATCATAGAAACAAAACCGCTGATCTCTTTATCTCCGATTATCCCCAGCAATTTTGGATTAAAACAATTTACATTAGTATAAGTATCAAAGAAAAAAGAAACTGTTCTTCGAGCAAGGGTAGAATCAAAATAATCTTCTTTTAAATTCTTTTTTATTAAAGCAAAAGCTTTAGGGCTGGTAAACATAAATTTAAAAATAACTTTCTCGGTAATCGTTAAAGAACCTTTTGAAACAGCTAACCCTGCTTTGCCTGAAATACTTCGTTTTCCCGGAAAAGCCTTGCTTTTGAAAAAAGTGCCGCGAAACTCAGCAATCATAATTTCTTCCCTAACTCCCAAACTGCTTGAAAGTTTTTTTATATACTCATATTTTTCAACCTCACTGTTTAATTTGTTTATTGTCCCCAGCATCTCTTTAGCAATTTTTGTCTTGCCTTCTATACTTGCTGAATCATAGGCCTGCTTCAAAATTCTTAATTTATATTCAAAAAAATTCTCTCTGGCTTGAACAAACTTAATAAAATGATCCTTACCATTTTCTCTGGCTAAAGAATCAGGATCACTGCCGGCAGGCAGGCCAACAACTTCAACCTTAAGCCCATTTTCTAAAAGTAAATCTATAGACCTTAGAGCGGCGGCTTGCCCTGCTTTATCAGAATCATACATTAAAATGACACAAGCCGCGTATCTTTTAATTAGCTTAATCTGCTCAACAGTCAAAGCTGTTCCTAAGGAAGCAGCTATATTCTTTACCCCTCTCATAAAAGGAGTAATCATATCTAAATATCCTTCGGTTATGATTATTGCCGCTTGTTTTGTGATATCCTCCTTAGAAAAATTAAGGCCGAAAAGATGGTTTCTCTTGCTGTAAAGAGTGTTCTCTAAAGAATTTATATATTTAGGCGAATTAGGCTTATCTTTATAAGTTCTGGCGCCAAAACCTACAATCCGGCCGCGAAGATCAAAAATAGGAAAAACAATCCGGCCGTAAAATACATCGCGAAAATCTCCTTTTATAGAAACAGCTAAAGATACTTTTTCTAAAATATCCAAGGTAAACCCCAGCTTACGCATATGGTTAAGAAGAGAAACCCCTCCAGGAGCGTAGCCTATAAGAAATTTACCAATTGTTACTTCAGCAATGCCCCTTTTATTCAAATAAGCTAAAATTTCTTTATTATTCTTTAGGCTGTTATGAAAAAACAAAGCTGCTTTATCCATAGCTTCGTAAAGAATAGTTTTTTCTTTATTCAGCTGTCCCCTTTGCTCAGGCACTTCCATACCCAGTTTTTTTGCCAATATCTCCACAGCTTCAGGAAAAGTTACTTTTTCAATCAGAGTCAAAAACTGAAAAATTCCCCCTCCCTCTCCACAGCCAAAACAGTGAAAAATTTGCTTTTGGGGGCTAACCATAAACGAAGGAGTTTTTTCGCCGTGAAAAGGGCAAACAGCCCTAAAATTCCTCCCTGCTCTTTTTAAGGGAACATAGCTTGAAACTAATTCTACAATGTCGGTTCTTGTTTGAACCTCTTCTATGAATTGTTGGGGAATCATATTTTATTTCTAAAAAATTTCAAATGAAAATATTAAAAATCAAAAATTAAAAATCAAAATGACAAATTAAAATGCAAAATTATTTCTCCTTCTTTTGTTACCTTGTATTTTGCATCTTAATTTTTAATTTTAATATGTCATTTTGCATTTTGATTTTTAATTTTTGATATTGAGCATTGGGATTTCATTTACGTTTGAATCTTCTAAATCCCGAAAATTCGTACACTTTGAGTTTTTCTTTTTTCTCTAAATGGTCAACCATAAGATTAATACCTAAATTGTCCGAGGCAATGTGCGAGGCGAAAATTACGTTTATATTACATTCTTTGCATTTTCTATAATGCTCTTCAGACTGGTGCATAGCTATTATAGTATCAATTCCCCGGGAAGAAAGCTCTTCATATATCTTTTTCGGCCCTTCAGTTCCTCCGGTGAATTCAAGAAAAATGTTTTTGCAGCGTGAAGCTTTACTGCCAACTACTATATTGGGCGGATTATTATTCTTGGCAGCATCAATATACTCAGGAATATCGTAAAGAATATCTATAATCCGGCCTAATGTTGACGGCTTAAACTTATCTAAAGTTTTTCTTAAATCTTGATAAGCAAGATTATCACAAGGAGTATGCATACATAAAAAATTTGTATTAAGCAGGCGGGCAGCGTCTACGCTTTGAGAATGGTTAGCCGCGCTTACTCTTCGGGCAACTTGCGATTTTCTTTCGCCAAGAAGATTTTCAGCAACACTTAAAGATACCCCCTCTTGAACAAAAATATCTACCTGTAAATCCATCACTTCATAAAACTTAGCATAAGCCCTGCCTTGAGGGTGGTGAGAAACAACTAAATCTATTTTTTTACCTTCCTTATTCAATTTATCGGCAAGAAGAAGCTCCGCTCCTCCGATATCTATGCCTATAATCATTGACTTTATTTCAGCCTCAGGGCTTCCATAAAGAATACGGGTATCGGCGTAAGGATTTGATAATAAATCCAAATCAAAATATTCTTTTCTTATTTTGTTTAGATTCTCCATTTTTGCTTTATTGCTCTTAAGTATTGCCTCAATATCTTCGCGGCTGCGCGGGTCAGCATCAATACCTTTTTTTATTACTTCAGTATAAAGTTTTTTTAGCCTCATATTCTCGTACCTCCTTATTGAACGAAATATAGGGATTGAATTTTTTATAAAGCTCAAAAGATATTATATAAAATTTAGGAGCAGCGTTTTTAGATACTTTGTAAAATAAAGAACGGTAAAGGCGCTGCTGGGGCAAAGAAGACAAACTAGCTAAAAAAAACATTACGCTTAAAAATAAAACCCCGCGGGCAAGCCCGGTAAAACACAAGGCCCATCTCTCTCCAAGGGGTATATGTTCTCTTTTGATAAGAGCAGCCAATATTAATCTTAGAAAAGAAAAAATCAATTTTATACCAAAGAAAATTATAAAAAAAGAAATAAAATTAAGAAGCCTTTGATTTAAGATAAGAATCTTTTCACACAAAACAGTAGACAAAAAAGGATAGTATTGAAAGGCCAAGAAAGTTCCGGCAAGAAGCCCTATTGTTTTGAATAACTCGGGTATCACCCCTTTTGAGACAGCAGAATAAACAGTCCCTAAGCAAAAGATTAGAAAAATTAAATCTATAACAACTTGTCTTCCAAATATTTCCATTTATTTCAAGAAACTATAAAATCTCCAAGGCAAAGCTCCCCTAACGTAAATTACGTATATAACATATAGGGTAAGAAATGTCAAGACGCGCTCCCTATTTGTTTTATTATACCTATAAAAAGTTAGAATGTATATTGATTTTTAATGATCTTTGTGATAAGTTAAAGTTTGTATGGAAGAAAAATTTGCTATAGCCTTCAGTGAAAAAGATCGGGAAAAAGCCGCTAAAGAGGTTTCATTAAAAATAAAACTAAGCTTTCCCAGGCAAATAAACCACCTTCTTGTTTTTTTTACTCCTCATTATGATCCTTCAAATATCCTAAAAACTATAAACTTCACTTTAAAGCCTAAAACGATTCATGGAGCGCAAGCTCCTTTTCTAATCTTTGAAGACAAAATAATCTCTAAAGGCATTGTCGCCTGCTGTATAAACAAAAAAGAAGTAGAGCTAAAAGAAGGATTTTTAAAAAACGGCCGGGCCCAAGAAATCGAATCCTTCTTAAATACTTATTTTGGGAAACTAAATAGAAAAGATTTTTGTCTTTTGTCTTTTATGTCCGTTCAAATCAATCCTTATTCTTATCTAAACGGAACAAGATCGTCTTTAGGAAAATTTTTTAATCTTACCGGGGCAGGCTATATAAAAAAATACTCTTCTTATAGCTCACAAATCATAAACGATAAGGCTAATGAGGGCCTTTTAAACCTAGCGGTTAAAGGCCTAGACAGCCATTCAATCAAATTAGGAGGCTGGATCCCCTTAGGAAAACCATTTATTATCACCAAAGCTTCTGCTTCAAAAGATGTCATTATAGAGATTAATTCTCAACCGGCAGTCCACATTTTTAAGCATTACCTGGAAGACAAATTCGAAACTTTTATGAAAAACCGGCTTTTTTCTTTTTATCCCCTAGGAATAGGGCCTGCCAAGGAAATACAGCTTATTAATATTATTGACTGTTTAGAGGACGGATCCTTAGCCTGTATAGGCGAGGTAAAAGAAGGCGAGTCAGGGCATATTATGTTCCTTGATTCCAGCCTAATCCTAAAAAGCCTCAGCCAAAGATTAGCTCCCTTTAAAAGTAAAAACGAAAGTTTAATTTTCATAGTAAACTCTTTAACCAGAAAAAAAGCCCTAAAAGAAGTTTACACCGAAGAAATACAAACCATAAAACATATTTTAGGAAACCAAGCGAAGATAATCGGGCTATACTCCGATTATGTTGTGTTTTCTGATAAAGAAAAAGGCGGGCTGAGCCTGGAATCGGGGAACTTATTACTAAACTCGTGGCAATAGAGACATCCTGCCGGATGTCTTGATTACACAGATTAAAAAACAGAGAACACAGATTTATGAGTAATTTTTTATTATTCGCTGACCCCCTTGTAAATTTAATCCTTGTATTTTTCGTTACAATAGTGATCTTCATTGCCTATATAATGAATAAACTGCAAAGCATAAGTATCTTAAAAAAGAGGTTAGATAATCTCAACCAAACTATTGACGAACTTGACGAACAGGCAAAATTAATTATCCAAAGCGACATGGAATTAAAGCTGTCCCAGCAAGAGACAGAAGACAAACTCAATAAGCTAACTTTAATAAGAAACTTGATCACCTCTTCTATATATACCCTTAGCGAAGAAAATATTTTTCTTCTGGTAAACGAAAAAATGATAAACGATTTAGGCTTTAAAAAAGGGCTGATACTAAATTTTAATGACTTGGAAATAAAAGTTAATATTGATTTTAACCCTAACGAATTAGAAATAATAAAAAATATGCTTAGGTATAAAAAAGAAAGGCTTCAGGAAATTCTCCTGCTTAAGCCTGATTCAGAAAGCTGCCAACAGCTTTTGCCCGGGCTAAATGTAAACGAGATCCTTATCAGCCCTTTAAAAGTAAGAGAGCATATCTACGCTATATTTATTGTTTCAGGCTCACTCTTACATGCTGAGATTCAAAAACCTGAAGAAGAAACTTTCTTAATTACCTGTATGTATCTTAGTCAATGCTTTAATAATATAGAGCTGTTTGAAGATCTTTACCACATCAAGGATAATTTAGAGAAAAAAATAAAAGAAAGAACTAACGAACTAGTTAAAAGCTTAAGAGAAATTGAAGCGATAAGCAAGGCAAAGTCCGACTTCATATCCAGCGTATCTCATGAACTGCGCACACCTCTCACCTCAGTAAAAGGATTTTCATCTTTGCTTGTAGATGAAAAATTTGGTAAACTTCCTCAGGACGCGAAAAGCCGTTTGGCGAAAATAGATGAGAATGTAGACAAACTTATGGATACTGTAAACACCCTTTTAGATATTTCCCGTATCGAGTCGGGAAAAATGGATATAAAAATAGCTCCTTTTGAACTTATGAAACTAATTAAAGACGTAGCTGATTTTTTAAAACCTCAAATAGAAACTAAATCTCTGCTCTTAAATTTTGATATTCCTAAAGCTTTAAATGTCTATATGGATAAGAATCTTATTGAAAGAGCCTTGATTAATCTCATAAATAATGCTATAAAATTTACATCTGAGAAAGGAAAGATAGAAATCGCCTGCCGGCAAAAAGATAATAATGTTATAGTTTCAATAGCTGACACCGGCTGCGGTATAAAGAAAGAAGACCTTGGAAAAATATTTCAAGAATTCTATAGAACAGAAACAGCTGAAAAAATAAAAGGCAGCGGATTGGGACTTTCCTTAGTCAAAAAAATTATTGATACCCATAAAGGAAATATATGGGTAGAATCAGAGGAACAAAAAGGTACAACTTTTTATTTCACTTTGAAAATAGCGCAATGGACAAATTAAAAATATTACTGGTTGACGATGACCCTGATATTCTTGAACTCCTGGAATCTACTTTAGAAGGAGAATTCAGTTTAATTACAGCTTCCCGAGGAAGTGAAGCTTTAGAAAAATTAAAAAGTGAAAATCCTAATCTCTTAGTCCTGGACTATGTCCTCCCTGATTTAAAAGGCCCTGAAATCTGCAAAAGAATAAGAAAAGACCCTTTGTTCTTAAACACTCCTGTTCTTATGCTTACTGGAAAAGGAGAAATAGAAGATAAAGTCCACGGCCTTGAATCCGGGGCTGATGACTATATGCTAAAACCTTTTTCTCCTCAAGAACTAATTGCCCGCATAAGAATGTTAATCCGGCGTTCTCACGCGAATTTAGACGCCAACCCCTTAACCCGCCTGCCGGGCAATGTTTCGATCAACAAAGAGTTAGAAGAAAAGATTAAAAGTAAAGATAAATTCGCTATGCTTTATATTGATATTGATAACTTTAAAGTCTTAAATGACTTTTACGGGTTTGAAAAAGGAGACCAAATAATTAAAAAAACTGCCCGAATTGTTATCAACGCTATTCAAAAGCAAGGATCAGTTAATGATTTTATAGGCCATATTGGAGGCGATGACTTTGTAATAATGAGCACTCCTCAAAACGCGGAAAAAATCGCTAAAAGAATTATCACTGATTTTGACAATATTTCCGCTGAATTCTTTGAAGAAAAAGACCGAATAAAGGGTTATATTGAAGCTAAAAGCCGCGAAGGACAAATTCGTAAATTCGGTTTTATAACCATCTCTATTGGAATGGTAACAAATCTGGAACAAAATTTTACCCACACCGCTCAAATAAGTTCCTTAGGCGCGGAAGTAAAAAACCTGGCCAAAAAATTCCCTGAAAGTAAATATCTGATAAACAAAAGAAAACTCTAGATTCTGGATCCTGGATGCTGGATATTAAAAAAATGCGAGGGAGGGGACTTGTATGCAATCTTCGCGTTAGCGAAGTTTTCTTCATTGCATCCAGGAATTGTTTGTTTTCGGCACAAATTTTAAGCTAACCGCTGAATTATATATTAGGCTAAAAATGCGAGGGAGGGGACTTGAACCCCTACGGCATTGCTGCCGTTAGCCCCTCAAGCTAGTGCGTCTGCCAATTCCGCCACCCTCGCAATAAATTTATCTCTTTTTACTTATCTTTTACCGTCTCTATAAATTTCAGGCTTATCTTTAACTATGCGGGAACAACCAATAAAGAAAAGCTGCTTCGCGACGGTAGTTACCGCCGCCCTTACGTTAGCTCTAAGGCAAAGCAATTATACCAAACAATATAAATTTAGAAAACACTTTTTTGTTTCAATCCGCGCACTTTCGGAATAAGCAGAGTTTATTCTTCATTTCTATATTTATCTATTACTCTCTTGCCTTCTTTTTTATATGCTTTTTTGTGATCACCTATAAAAAAATAATACTGCGTCATTCATTGTGTGCGTTGAAGAATCACAAAAACTACAAACTTTTTTTAATTTTTCACCCTTACAATCTTGACAAAGAATAAATAAGCATCTTGTGCTTTTCCGGCCTCTTGGGAAACTTTTAAACGGGGTGAATTCATACTTTAATGATTCTCCTACCGCATGCCCGCTGTCACTCTTTAAAAAACGGCGAAGTTTTATTACTTCAGATACGTATTCTTTCTTGTTGGGATTATATACTCTTTTAAATTCTGGATGGCCGTGAAATATTGGGTTCTTTCTTATCCGAGTTGATAGAAAATACATAAGTACCTGTTAGAGAGGGGTAAATAAAAAAACATCGATTACCATACAGAAACCTGATATAGTTGGGTTACCAAAGCTCAACAAATCAGGAGGTAATCGATGCATA
>JBDRIY010000089.1:0-4557 GCA_043815445.1 Candidatus Omnitrophota bacterium | reverse complement strand
GGCATACCGCTTGCGCCGGCTGCGGCCAATCAATGGCAGTAAGAATTGTTATGAATGCTGCCGGAAAAAATACAATAGTAGCTAACTCAACCGGTTGTCTTGAAGTATTTTCCACTAAAGCGCCTGAAACCGCTTTTGGCGTGCCTTGGATTCACTCATTATTTGAAAACTCAGCTGCTGTGGCAAGCGGCGTAGAAGCCGCGCTTAAGCATGAGGGCAAATTAAATGATATTAAAGTAATATCTCAAGCCGGAGACGGCGGAACAGGCGATATCGGCCTACAGGCTATCTCAGGGATGCTTGAAAGAGGGCAAGACGTATTATTTATTTGTTATGATAATGAAGCTTATATGAACACAGGAATTCAGCGAAGCGGCTCAACCCCGTTTAATGCCAATACAACAACTTCGCCAATCGGAAAACACTCAACTGGAAATCCCCGGCCAAAAAAACCAATGGTTGAAATTTGCGCCGCTCATCATATACCTTATTCAGCTTCCACCTCAGTAGCAAATCCAAGAGATATTGAGAAAAAAGTAAGAAAAGCCTTATCTATTAGAGGGCCTAAATATTTACAGATACATGTACCTTGCCCATTAGGCTGGAAATCAAACCCCGCGCTAACAATTGAAATAGCAAAACTTGCAGTCGCAACCGGTTTATATCCGTTAGTTGAATATGAATACGGCAAGATTACGGGAGTTACTAAACTGCCTTCTCCAAAGCCTGTAGTTGAATACCTTAAAACTCAAGGCCGTTTTAAGCATCTTCTTAAAGATGAAACAGAACTTAAAAAAGTCCAGGAAGTTGCTGATAAAAATATAGAGTATTATGGTTTAGGCAAATAAAATTCCAAATAACAAACTCCAAATAACAAATAAATTCCAATCACCAAAGCTTCAATGATCGAAATAAAGAATTTTTTGTTTGGAATTTGATTGTTGTGATTTATTTGGGGTTTGATGCTTGGGATTTGGAATTTTTAAATAAGGGGGATAAGATGAGAAAAGTTACTATTGATGAAAATGCTTGTGTAGGGTGTGGATTGTGCGTTAATATGTGCGCGGATGTTTTTGAATTAGACGAGAATAGCATGGTTAAAGTAAAAGCAAACGAATCAGCGGATTGTGACCTTCAGGAAGTTGCTTCTCAGTGCCCGGTAAACGCGATTACTATAGAAGCCTAAGAAATTTTCCCTGGATGGGAAAATTTCTGATTATACCGAATTTAGAAAGATAATAAAATAGCCTGTTAGCTAAATAGTTAACAGGCTATTTTATTGCCTAATTAGATAAAAACCTTAAATTAGTATCTTTCTTAAGCTGGGTTAAAAATTCTATTCTTGCTGTAAATCCTTTATTTTGCTTAATTTTATCAAGATATTCCTGCTTGTCTTTCTGAAAATCTTCTTCGTTAAAAAGAGTCATATCTTTTTGCCGGATAATGTAGGCTCCTAAAGAAAGCATTATAGGCTCTGAATATATTTGTCCTTTTTCCAGCGAAAAAACTATTTCCGATACTGCCTTGTCTAAGCCCAGGCCTTCTATATAATCATAACGTTTAAAATAATCAGTTTCTTTAAACTCAATATTATTTTCTTTATTAGCTATCTTTTCCAAATCCGCGGATTCTTGTTTAAGGATTTCTTCAAGAAACTCCTTAGCAAATCGTTTAACTTCATCTTTAGCCCGAATAGTAATTAGTTTTTCTTTAACTTTTTCTTCTATTGTATTTAAGGGAGGAGTCACCGGGGGAGTTTCTTCTATCTTCTCTAAAATTATTAAGTTTTTTTCTGTTGTAATAGGCGGGCCTATTTTATTTTTCTCTAGGCCAAAAGCAATTTTATTTATCTGAAGCTGCCAGCCAATACCTTCGATAGGGCTGTTGGCGCCGGAAAATTCAGATTCATTAGCTTTTAAGGAGAATTTATTTTCTAAATCTTCAATTCTTGCTATTTGAGGTAGGCTTTTTAAAATTTTATCAGCTAAATCACTGCTTTTTTCAACACTAATATATCTAATTTTTGCTCTAGGCTCTTCTTGAAATAAAGCTTTATTTTCTTGATAAAAATCTTCTATATCTTTAGGGTTTATACCTACATCTACTTTAAATTTTTCATAAGAAATAAATAAATAGTCAATTTTTGCTTTTTGATTCTCTGCCTTATATAAATCTCGTATTTCCTCATCTTTGATAGCTGCCTGAGTATACTTCTTAAATACCTTATCTACCAGTATAAAATCCCGTATATATTCTTCAAAGTTTCGGGAAGTAAGGCTTAGGCCGTATGTTCTTGATAAATATTGAAGAAAGCGATTATAAAAGTTTTCGCTAAAATTACCGTCAGGAAAGAAATTTTTTACTATGTAAGCGATAACCTCTTGGTCATCAACTTTTATTTTATCCTGCTTTGCTTTCCAAAGCAAAGCCATAAACTCTAAACCCAAACCTTCTATATTCTGCCGGCTGACTTCTTTGGTATTTTCGGTAGTAAGTATCAGGTGAAGGCGGGCTAATTTAAAATAATAATCAAATTCCGCTGTTGTTACTTTTCTGTTATTTATACTGGCGGCTGAACCTTGAACGCGCCCTCTCAAAAAGAAATTCGCGCCGGAAAGGCCAAAAACAAAAATAATAACCCCAGCCAGTCCCCAAAGAACCTTTTTCATATGACGTTCACGAAAGGCATTAAGCATACCTAATATACTAACCGCAATGAAGATTTTTTCAAGAAAAATCTTACCAACAACGAATATTATTCGCGAATTCAAAAGGTGTCATTATCCGGCTTGCAGGCCGTGTCATAATGTAGTTGCCTGATTTATCAGGCACAATATGGCTGCCCAATAAATTGGGCAACTACAATACATTGTGTATGATTGCGCAGCATAAACAATCGCGACACAGTCTGTTGACCGGACAATCCAGTTGTTCTTGCCAAAACCCTTAATCTATGGTAAATTTTAAAGCTAAAGATGTTCTTTTAAAATTTGGGGGTGAACTGGGTTCGACCTGGAGACAAGGTAAAAGATTGCATGCCGCGGAGCGTAAGCCCACTGCGTTAAGGGGACTTACAAAAATATAAACGCAGCACCATACGTTGCATCTCCTGAATACGCGTACAGCTAATTTAGGAGGCTCTTACGCTTTTCGCCTCAGGAGGCGATAAGGGCTCGTTATGAGGCTAAGGATAAGTTTTTTGTTTTGGGAACTTATCACAAAAACCTACAAAACTGCTTCCTGAAAAATCCCGCCTTAAGGAGCTTTCAGGGAAAAGACAAACCTAAGGCTAAGCATGTAGTAATCTTTTAGTGACTCCTCAGGGACGCGAGTTCGAAACTCGCCACCTCCATTCTTCTCCGCTTTCAGCGGAGAAGAGAGGTTCAACTGCCTCAATAATTAAGCAATATAATTTAGCATGTTTTGATATGGCGAGAGGGGAGGTGTATTAAAAATGTTGCCAAATATTTTACTTTTTATTACAGGTCTTTTGGTTTTGGTTTATAGCTCCGGCTGGCTCATACAAGGGTCGGTTAAGTTATCTTACCTTTTTAGGCTTACTCCTTTATTTATTGGGGCGGTGATAGTTGCTTTTGGGACTAGTGCCCCTGAAGCTGGAGTTGGTATAATGGCGGCTTTGCGGGATCAAAAGGCTGTTGCTTTGGGCAATATCATCGGCAGTAATATTGCTAATATCGGCTTAATTTTAGGGTTATGCGCCCTTTTCAGGCCTTTAGTAATAGATAAGAGTGTTTTTAAGAGAGAAAATTCGATAATGATTTTCTCAGTAGTTTTATTTTATATTTTAAGCCGAGATTTACTTATTAGCCGCGTAGATGGAATTATACTGCTTATTTGTTTTATTATTTTTTGTTTTATTTCTTATAGAGGAGCAAAAAAATCTTTTGATTCCGGCGCGTTAAATAATTTTAAACTTAAAAAACAGCTTCAAAAAACTAATTCTCGTTTTATAACCTTGAGGATAATTTTTTTATCTCTTTGCGGAGTTATTTTAGGCGCGGATTTAATGGTTCGGGGAGGAGTTTCTTTGGCAAGAACTTTTGGGGTGAGCCCTTGGATTATTGGTGTAACAGTATTTGCCATAGGCACGTCTCTTCCCGAGTTAGCCGCTTCTTTAACCGCTTGTTTTAAGAAGATTCCCAGCTTAAGCCTGGGTAATGTTGTGGGAAGCAATATTTTTAATATTTTGTTTGTTTTAGGGGTAGTTTCTTTGATAAGGCCTATAAACATAGAGCCTTCTATGTTGAATTTTGAATTGCCGGCATTATTAATTTTCACTTTTATTCTCTGGACAATTATACGCCTAAGATATAGAATAACCCGCTGGCAAGGCTTATTTTTATTATTAGGATACATAGTTTTTCTAACAGCCTTGCTTACAAATTAAATATCAAATATCACACATGTCCAAATTAAAAATTGAAAAAGCCTAACCGTGTTCTATAATGGTTTTGGTGGAAGCCAAAAACCATTGAAAACACAAGGAGGTTAGGCTTATGTATAATCATACGATATTAGGACAAATAATGCAAATGT
>JBDRIY010000088.1:0-3703 GCA_043815445.1 Candidatus Omnitrophota bacterium | reverse complement strand
GTGAGTTGGTAAGAGTGGTTAAACAGATGTTTGGCGGAAATAAAAAATCAAAAGATTTTTCTTTACCTAAAATAGTTTTAGAAGATGAAGAAACCTTCAAAGGTTTTTTACACGCTTATTTAGATGGAGATGGTTCCATCCATAAAGATAAAACAGGTAAGTTTAAGTACGCAAGGATATTTAGCTATAATAAGCATTTTTTGGAAGAGTTAGGCGAAGTATTGGGAGTAAAGGTAAGTATTCAGAAGAACAGCGAATATGTTCTACATGTTCCTAAGCAATGGGTTTTTGAATTAAAAAGGAAAGGATGCTTTAAACCTTTTTTGCCTTCAAGCGAACTATTTGAATTCAAGAATTATGAATTTAAAAAAGTGAAGAGTATCAAAAAAAAGAGCGCCCATAAAAGATATATGGTATATAATTTTTCATGTAAACCTCACAATACTTTTATAATAAATGGTGTATGGGTGCATAATTGCGAGCATCATATGCTTCCTTTTATCGGCAAGGCTAGTGTAGCTTATATTCCTGATAAAAGAATTACCGGTTTAAGTAAAATTGCCAGAGTGGTAGATACTTTAGCCCGGCGCCTCCAAGTTCAGGAGCGCCTTACAACCGAAATAGCGGATGTAATTATGGAAAAGTTAAAACCCAAAGGGGTTATGGTGGTTATTGAAGCTGAGCATCTTTGCATGTCTGCCCGGGGAGTGCAAAAGCCGGGAACAGTTACAGTAACTTCTGTTGTTCGGGGAGTTTTTAGAACCAATCAAAAGACTCGCCAGGAAGCCCTTAGCTTGATATCTTCCAAATAAAAAACCAAAAAAGTGTCATCCCCGTTTCTCTCCCTGTCATCCCCGCGAACAGACTGTGCCGTAATTGCTTATGTCGCGCAAACGCGCGCAATATATTGTAGTTGCCCAATTTATTGGGCAGCCTATATCGTGCCTGATAAATCAGGCAGCTACAATACGACACAGTTTGGAAAGCGGGAATCCAGAACCCACTATATCGCCGTGCGAACTTATTTTTTGGTTTTTCTTTGTAAATGTAATTTGAATTTTTTTATTCTTTAAGGGGAAGGTAACTTCTATTTTATCTTTAAAAAAGTTTTGAGGCAGGAGTTTTGGTTCTATAGTTAGCTTGCCTAGTTTGAACTTAATACCTAATATTTCTTCAATCAAAGTATAAATATACCAGCTGGCTGAACCGGTAAGATAATAGTAAAGGCCTTTACCCTGGCTATTAAAATACTCGGGAATCATAGGAAGGATTTGGGCTCTGGGCCCGGATGCCAGTTCATAAATAGAACTTATCACTTTATAGCCTTCTTTTGTACAGCCTTGCTTATACAAAGCAAAGCCCAACATCACCGTCATATGGCTGAAAAAAGCGCCGTTTTCTTTATCGCCGTAAGAAAAGCTAAAAGCTCTTCCTAAATCAAGGCAGAGAGAATTAAAATCAGTATTGAGCCTAAATCCTTTTATTTTTTTATCTTTTAAATATTTTTTAATAGAAGAAAAAGTTATTTTTATTTGTTTCGGAGTTGCCCCGCCGCTCATTATGGCAAAAACTTGAGAAGCTAACATAATTCTTATTTTGTTATTAACACGGCCTTCGACTTTCCGGCTTTTATTATCGTAATAACCATTAAAAAAGCCCTGCTTAAGCCACTCTTTATTATTAAGCCAATTAAATAGGTGTTGAGATTTTTCCCTTAAATTTAGAATTAATTCATCAAGGCTTAGCTCAACTTTTTCACCGCTGATATTTTTTACTTTTTCTAAATACTGACTTAGCTTTTTTTGTTTTTGCTGCCAATCGTTATAATCCAGTTTTTCCAACAAAAGGCATAGTTCTTTTAAAAGAGTTACTGTTTTTTGGGCCTTTTTTAATTCTTCTAAAAATAAGCATAAATCTTGTAAATTATGAGCGTACATAAAACTAAAAGCCGCGCTTTCTCCTTTTTCCGGGGCCATATCTAAGCCATCGTTCCAATCAGCATTTTCTAAGCGGATAATATTATGGCAGCCTACATTATGAAAAGCAGTTAAATGCTGGATTAGAATATGTTCTAAAATACTGCCTTGATATATTGTTCCGCTTTTTGTCCGCAGCAGCCAGTCTTTTTGGTTAAAATTCAAGTCTATCTCTTTTGCCCTGCTGAGGAGCTGATCTCTAAAATAGAAGGTATTTTTATTGAAGATATTAAGATTGCCGGTTCTGTTTATGTAGAGCCGTAAGCTTAAGTAAGGCCAAATTCCATGATCCATCCAAACTCGGCTAATACGGTTTCTATCGGAGAGAAATCCGCCATCCTTAGTTATTATAGTCGCGTTTGAGCCGTCAATTCTTACCCCTTCAAAACTTCTTATCATTATTTTTTTAGCTTTATCCGGCTCAGTAAGGAAAAGCCCTAAAGCGTCCTGCCAAAGGTCGCGCCAGCCCCTGCCGCCTTTGCCATAATCAAAATGAGGTAAAAACGAACAGCCAAAAAGTTTTCGCAGAGTTGGCTGAAACTTCACCCATTTAAGCCAGCCGTTAAAGTTAGTATCTTTAAAATCAAGATTTATTCGGTTTGAATAATCGAGCCAGTATTTATTAGTTTCTTCCAAACTTTGTTTTATTTTTTTCTGAGAGTTTAATTTATTAAAAATATTTAATATATTTTTCTGTTTTCCGGATGGTTCTATACCTATAATAAGAGAGTATTCAGCGCTTTGGCTTTGCCCCAGTGTTTTATCTTTAAAACGGAGCCCGGCAATAACCTCTTTTCCCTCAAATTCAGAAAGTTTTTTAGTAAAAGGTTTTATATCTTTTTCTATTGCCTCAGGCTTAAGCAGCCCGCCTTTGCCGCCAAAGCTTTCTATAGTAGGGAATTGGCCTAAAGGAGCATTACTTTCACCTTCAAAACCTAAACAAAAGTAAGCTGTTTTATTTTCCTTATGGCCTTTTTCATTAAAAGCAAGAGAAGGCTTAAGGAAAATTCCGTATTTATGCAGATGAACGCGGTTTAATAAACTGCTGACATGGCGGTGGCCTCTTAAATTTGCCTGGGGCCGGCCGTAAAGAGGGATGAGTGAAGTGGGGGTTATATTTATTGGTTTTTTGCCCTGATTGGTTATCCGAACCTGCATAACCTCGACTGAAAGGCTATAAGGAATAAAATTGAGAATTTCTATTCGCATCGCTCCGGATTTTTTTATAATTTTATGATAAAGAAATCCTGCTTCTAAAATGTCATTGTAAGGCTCGGAAAGCCGGTAAATTTTTTTACCGCTTTTAATAAAAAAATCTCGGCGGCAAAGAAGGTTATTTTTTAAGTCAATAATGCTTGCCGGAGGAGTAACAAAGTGATCATTGTCCTGTTTGATATCTCCGGCTAAGTTAGGGCTTATTGAACTTAGAAAAGAACCATCTTGATTGGTAAGAGGGAAATAAAGGTTATAATCTTGAGGATTTTTAACCCGGAAACTGCCTTTATCATCAATAAATTCATAAATCATCCCCTACATTCTACAACAATCTCCAATATTTTCCTACTCTTTTTTAAGCAAACAAAAATTAAAGTTCACTAAATAAGCAATCAGGCTGTGTCGTATTGTAGTTGCCTGATTTATCAGGCACGATATAGGCTACCCAATAAATTGGGCAACTACAATATATTGCGCGCGTTTGCGCGATATAAGCAATTGTAACACAGTCT
>JBDRIY010000087.1:0-9507 GCA_043815445.1 Candidatus Omnitrophota bacterium | reverse complement strand
AGTACTTAATAATTTAATAGGCAATGCGATAAAATTTACAGACAAAGGCGGAGTAGAGATTAGGAATATTGTTAATCAAGAAAAAAATAACATAGTTGTTGCTATTAAAGATACCGGCCCTGGCATAAAAAAAGAAGATATATCTAAATTATTTAAGAAATTCCAGCAATTAGGGGATCCTGCTGCAAGGGAAACCGGAGGGACCGGCCTAGGGCTTGCTATATGTAAGGAGATTGTTGTTAAGCATGGCGGAAAGATTTGGGTAGAGTCAGAATTTAGTAAGGGAAGCGAATTCAGTTTCCTTTTACCAATTAAGGAGCGCAGAGAAAGATGAGCGGTAAAAAGCAAACTATTCTTTTGGTTGATGATGAAGTGGACTTTGTGGAGACTCTTGCCTTTCAGCTGAGAGCGGTAAAAGGATACCATGTTGTATCCGCCTATAATGGCGTTGAAGGGTTAGAAAAGCTTAAGCAGATTAAACCTGATTTAATAATTTTAGATATGAATATGCCTAAAATGGGAGGAATAGCGTTTTATAAAAGTGTATGCGATTCATACGGTGAGGCACGGTGCCCTATTCTTGTGCTTACTGCCAGGGCAAATTTAGCGCAATGGTTTAAAGATATTAATATTGATGGATTTATGTCTAAACCTTTTGAATTTGAAGAACTTTTTGCTGAGATTGATACGATACTTAAGAAAAGGTTAACTTTGAGGAAAACAGATGCTAATTCCGAAGCTAAGCTCGAAAAACCAGCAGAAATAAAAAAGGAAGCCGGTAAAACAGAAGTTGTAAAGAAACAAGTAAGAGCTTTAATCGTTGAAAATGATCAACAGACGCTGGATAAATTAACTCTGGCTTTTTTAAATGAGGATTATATAGTGAGCTCTGCCAAGAATGGTATAACTGCTGTTGAGAAGATAATGAGTGATGTGCCTGATTTGTTGATAATTAAATTAGGGTTACCCGATCTTTCCGGAGATTTAGTTATTGCCAAGCTTAAACAGATGCCTAAAACTATGGATGTAGCATGTATTTTATATGCTCCTGAAGGCGCTAAGCTTGACCGGACTGTGGTTAATAGAATATGTCGAAAAGCAGGGGTCAGAGAATTAGTAGAATCAGTTGAACCCTATGTTGTCCTGAAAGAAGCCAAGATAGCTTTAGAAGGCAGCGCTTAAGAGTGGTAAAGAAAATAGGCGCCAGTAGGGGGCAAGTCTTAACTTTTTATTTTATTTTGACAAAGGATTCTTATAGAGATACAATTATCATATTGTAGTGTGTATAAATCTTTTTATAATATTAAAGGATTTAGACAATATATAAATTTATATTTCTCAGATATGAATAAAGAACTAAGCTCAAATTCCAGTACTCAAATATATTCGGCAGGTAAGTCAAGGGCTAATAGCCGCTTAGGTTCATCGGCTAAAGCTGTTAGCCGAACTTTGCTGAATATTACTACCGGAGCAATTTTTGTTATTCCTGAAGCTGCTGGAATTGCTGTAGGCAGTGCAGCAGCAGTGCTTTTTGGCACAGTGAATATGATAAAGTATAAGAAAAATAAAAAAACTAAAAAACAAGCGATAAAAGATACAATAGTTAGCTCTTCCGGTGTAGGTATTTCCGCGGGCTTAGGAGTAGCTGCCGGCGCAGCTGCCGCTGAGATTGTAGCAGGAACTGTTGCTGCCGAGATTGTTACTGGAGTTATTGCCGCTGAAACCGCTTTTGCCTTAGCAACTGTAATAGCTATCCCGGTAATAACTGGAATAGCAGTGTCATATTGCAGTATGAAAATCTGGAATAAACTATTCAGAAAAAACCCCCTTTCGCCTTAAAATAATAATTAAACATTTTTAAACTATATTATGCTTAAAAAAAATATAATATTTATATTTGCCGTTATTGTTGCGGTTATATTTCTTTCTTATCTTCGAATGTTTCCGGCCATAGGAAATCAAGTTGAATTTAAGTTTGATAGAGCTTTTAATTATCGGATGACTGGTAATGTCCTTGAACAGGGCGATGTTCCGGAATTAGACCGTTTAAGCACTTATCCTCAGGGAAAAAATATAAAAGCTTTCCTTCCCACAGGTTTATATCAAGCCGCGGCTTTTTTTCATAAAATAGTAAATAAATTTATTTCTATACCGCTTTCGCGGTCAATACTGCTGTTTTGTTCTATTTGCGGAGCTTTAATATTTTTACCAATATATTTTTTATCTTATGAAATCTATCGTAATAAAAGTATAGCTTATATAACTGCTGTTTTAGCCGGAATTATGCCTGCCTATTTACATAGAACCTTTTGTTACTGGTATAGATACGAAGTTTTAGGGACGCTGTTGCTTTTTAGCAGTTTATTATTTTTTATAAAAGCTCAGGCCGGAGAAAAGGCTGGAAAAAAAGCTTGGTATATTACTTTTTCAATAATCTTTTTAGGGCTGGCTATGTTGGCCTGGAGGTTAAGTGTTTTATTTATAGCGCCTTACGCGATTTTTATCTTATATAACTGCCTTAAAATAGCTAAACCAGTTAAGAAATGGTTAGCGAGCTTAGGCCTGCTTCTTGTTCCTTTCGGGTTTATTGCTATTTTTAGCGGCAAACATACTTTAGCCGGCTGCGCGGATTTTCCTAAAGCCGCGTTTCAAATTCTTCTGCATAATATAGGAGTGAAACAAGTTTTTAGCGATTTCGCAAGGTTAGTTTATTATAACAGGGAACTGCATGGGGTAACTTTGGGGGAGATGTTTAATCCGCTATATCTTTCGCTTTCCGCTATTTTTGTAATTGTTTATTTTGTTTCTTATCTCAGGAATAAATCCCAGCCTGATAAAAAAAATATTTTATTTATTTTCTTAGTATTTTATTCAGTTATTACTTTTATTTTTTTAAGAAATAAAATAATACTAGGCCCTTTAGCCGCGCTTTCAGCCGGAGAAAGTTTGTGCTTAGTACTAAAAAACAAAAAACAAAAGCTATGGAGAAACTTATTACTTTGTTTAATAGCCGCGGTATTTATAAAAACAGGGTATGATTCTTGTAGATTAGCAGCCACGAGGCAATCAGGCATAAAATTGAACCCTTACTTGAAAGAATCATTGAATTATATAAATCAGGCAACGCCTAAAGATGCTGTTATCTTAAGCTACTGGGCTGACGGCTATCCCATACAAACATATTGTAACCGGCCGACAATTACAGACGGCTTGCTGGAAAGCCGGGAAATAGTTAAGCGGATTATGGCTTTAAGCAAAATATACTATTCTAACGATGAAAATAAGCTTAGAAATTTCTGCGAAAAATATGGAGTAACTCATATCCTGCTTCCGGTTAACAGAAGAGGTGTTTACGCCGGTTACGCCGGATTTGATTATGATAAGTATTATCCTTTAGGCCGGCCTGCTCCCGCGGCTGAGCCGACTCTTCTTTATAAATTAATATATAGCCCAAATGAACTAAGTAATTTTCATATTTTATATAAAAATAAAGAATTCTCCTTATTCTTAGTAGGTAATGATGGACAATAAAAGTATAAATTATTCTCTATTGATAGTAAATTTCAGTACCTTAAAGCGTTTAAGCCTAAGCGCGGGCCTTTAATATGAAAGAAAAGATAATTCATTTTTTTCTAAAACGGCATTTGCTTACTAACCTTATATTTTTCACTGTTTTTGCCGGAGGTTTTATTTGTTGGCATCAAATGCCTAAAGAGGAGCTTCCCGATATTACTTTTGACCGCGTTCAGGTTAGCGTTAGCTATCCTGGAGCTTCAGCTGAGGAAGTTGAATATTATGTTACCCGGCCGCTGGAAGAAGCTATTCGCGGCTTGGACGGAATATATTCGCTAAATAGTTCTACCGGCACAGGTAATTCTTCAGTTTCCATTGAGATTGATAAAAATTATCCGGACAAAGACGAGGTAATTACTGAAATTCGTAATACTGTCCTGGATGTTAATTTGCCTGAAGATGTTATTGATGACCCTAAGGTTAGAGTTTTTAAGACTTCCCGTAAGGCCATTGCTGATGTGGGAATTTTCTTTGAAGATAAAAATTTACTTGATGTTAGCTCGCGGGACACCCTTCAAACTTACGCTCTAGCCTTAGAGAATAAATTATTGAGCCTTGCTCAAGTAAGCTCGGTAAACCGCTCGGGATACCTTAAGGAAGAAATTCAAATTAAAGTTTACCCTCAAAAACTTATTGATTACTTTATTCCTTTCAATAAAGTAATCAGCGAAATTCAGAGTAATAACATTCGTCAGCCGGCGGGAAGTATTGAAAGTATAAAGGAGCCCAAGGTTACTCTTTCCGCTGAGTTGAATAGTATTGAAGCTTTACGTGAATTAGCTATCCAAGGCGGCTTTGAAGGCCAGGTTGTGCGCTTAAAAGATATTGCTGATATAGCAAAAGGTTATGAGAAGAAAAAAAATGTTTTAAAAATAAACGGCAGTGAAGGGATATTTTTAAATGTGGTTAAAAGCTCTTCTGTAGGCATTATTGAAGCTATAAAAGCGGTAAACCGGACAGTAGAGGGCTTTTCTAAGAATAATCTTGCCAATGAAAATATTAAAATAGTTTTGCTTGATGACGCGTCTTACGATGTTAAGAACCGGCTTTCTTTGATTGGCATTAACGGCGCTATAGGATTTATTTTAATTCTTATTTGTTTGTTTTTATTTTTGGATCTGCGTTCGGGAATTTGGGTAGCGGCAGGGATTCCTTTTACTTTTTGTTTTGCTTTAATCGCGGCGTTTATGGCAGGATATTCAATAAATAACATTACTCTAGCCGCGGTTATAATTGTTATGGGGATGGTTGTTGATGATGCCATTGTTGTTTCAGAAAATATTACCCGTCTACGGGCCAAGGGCTTAAGGGTAGAACAAGCTGCCGCGAAAGGGACGTCTTATGTTTTTTTGCCGATTATCGCCAGTATCCTTACTACTTGTGTTGCTTTTGTGCCTTTATGGTTTTTCTCCGGCCGCTTTGGTTTTATGGTCCGGTTTATTCCTTTGATTGTTATTTTTATTTTATCGGGAAGCCTGCTTGAAGCTTTAATTATCCTGCCGGGGCATATGATTCTTCCCTTGGGAGAAACTTTTAATAAAATTGTTCATAAACTTGGCCGGTTTTTAGGTAAAGAAGAGTTTTTGAAAAGGCATCTTTCTTTAAAGGCGGCTGTTAAAAAGCATTGGTTTGACCGCTGGGAAGATTTTTACGGAAAATTTATTGAAAAGATACTTGTTTTTAAGGGAGTAATTTTCGTTTTTTTTATCGCTTTGCTTATACTATCAGTATTTATCGCCGCTTTTAAAATGAAATTTATTATGTTTCCCAATGAGGAAACTCGCCAGATTCGGATTACTGCTGAAGCCCCGGCCGGAAGCACACGCTATGAAACCGCCCGCTTATCTCAGCCTCTTGAAAATATTATTAGTAAATATATTGGTAAAGAAGTTATTGGTTTTCACGCTGAAGTCGCCCGAACCCGCATGGGTTCAGTTTCGCAGGAAAATAAGATACGGATGACGGTTGAAATTTTACCTAAAGAAAAACGCAAAATCAGCGCTGATCAGATCATTGAAAAATGGGAAAAAGAATTCATGTCAGTTAAAGATATAACTAATGTTCGCTTAAGCAAAGGTTGGCATGGCCAGAATAGCGCCAGCCCAATTGAGATTTTAGTTAAAGAAAATAACGACACTTTTCGCCGCCAGGCTGCTGAAGAGCTTCTTTCTTTTATGGAAAAACATCCTTGTTTAGAAAACCCGGAGATTGACCGCCCGCTTTTGAATCCTGAATATAGAATTAGCCTGGACCGGGATAAAATTCGCCGCCTGGCAATTAGTCCTTCTGATATTGCTAAGACTTTGCGGGCAGCTTTGGAAGGAAAGATTCTCTATGAATTTATGGGTGATGATGAAGAGATTTATGTTCGGCTCACTACAGTTGAAGAAGCTAAAGATGATATCGAGAAGGTCTTGGATATACCGGTAGAAAATCAGGGCCAATATCTTGTGCCTTTAAGGGATATTGTTAAAGTGGAACAGGCCTTTAAGCCTGATTCAATTAATCGTCAGGATTTAAAGCGTATTATTTCTGTTTACGCTGATTTAAAAGTTAAAGCAAAACAAACCCCCCTGGAGATTGCCGGCTATTTTGAAAAAGAAGTATTTCCCGCGATTATAAAGCGCTATCCGTCAACAATTATTGAATTCGGCGGCGAAGTAAAAGATACTCGAGAGTCAAGCCGAGATTTTAGTTTAGCAATTCTTATGGCGATTATTTTGATTTATATAATCTTAGTCCTTCTTTTTAATTCCTTATTCAAACCTTTGATTATTATGCTTTCTATACCTTTTGGCATTATTGGTATAATTTTAGCTTTTTGGCTGCATGGGATTTCTTTGTATGGCTTTTTTGCTATTGTGGGAGCGCTGGGCCTTTCGGGAATCGTAGTTAATGACGCTATTATTATGCTGGTAAAGCTTGATACTGATTTTGATCCTTGTTTAGGCAGAGAACAGCTTAATTTTCAGGTTGCTAATATTGCTAAAACGCGCCTCAGAGCAGTAGTCCTTACCACTTTAACAACTGTTGCCGGAATTATCCCTACTGCTTACGGCTGGGCCGGTTACGACGCGATGCTGGCGCAAATGATGTTAGCTCTTGCCTGGGGCCTTATTTTCGGTACAATGATAACACTCTTGCTTGTGCCTTGCGCTTACGTCCTGATTAAAGAAGTAAAATTTAAATTTTCTTCAAAAGTTATGATGAAAGAGGCCTAAAAATGAGAAAAATAACAATATTTTTTATGGCTATTTTTATTTACGCCTTGAACCTGATTACTATATTCGGCCAGGAAAAAGGAGATCTGAACATTTCTCTTGAACAGTTTATTAAGGCTGCCTGCGAAAAAGATATGGTTTTTAAAGAAATTCTTATTGATCAACTTAAATTAAAATACCAAAAGCTGCTTAAGCTTCCGGCCGGTGATATTGTTTTAGCCATAGAAAGCCAGCATGATTTCCTTTTTGATCCTGACGAAAGTGATACTAAAGGCACAATATCTTTAAGTAAACTTTTTCCTTATACGGGAACAGAGGTTACAACTGAGTATACTTCTTCACTTAGCACCAGTACCCGCGCGGTTACTTCGGAGTTTACTGCTTATATTTCTCAGCCGATTGCCGAAAATGCCTTTGGAAAAAATACTCGTCTTTTAGATAAGATTACCGGCCTTGAAGTAGATGCGGCCCAATATCAGATTATTGAGGCTTACGAAGATTACTTAGCTTCTTTAATACAACTTTACTATAATTGGTACTCAGCATACGAAAATCTTAAGGCTGGACAGGTTTCTTACGCTGAAAATACCAAGCTGCTGGAAAATATTAAAGAAAGACAAAAAAATAAAATTGCCCTTGCTATTGATGTAAACAAAATTAACCTGCAGGTTGTTGCCAAAAAAGAAAATTTAGTTTCTTTAGAACAGGAATACGCGGAATATCTTAATTTAATCAAGCAGGCTATCAGTTATAAGGAGAAAGAGGATATTTTACCTCAGGATTCATTATTTTATGCTGAGGCAGTAATTGACTTTGCTCAAGACTATAAGAAATTTTTCAGCCAAAGCCGGACCTCGCTAATGTTAAAACTATTGGAAGAAAAAAGTTCGCTTGAAGTAAGTAAATATGCTGATGAGTTACTGCCCTCGATTGATTTTATTGCCGGATATACTGTAGAAGGCTTAGGCCGTGATTTACACAAGCCGGAAAAAATAATTTATGCCGGCTTATCATTAGACTGGCCTTTTTCCGGCCGGGTAGAAAACGCTCAATATGAAATTTCAAAGATTGATTTAAAGAAAACAAAATTATCTTCAGAAAATATTCATACCAAGCTATACACAAACTTAAAAAATCTTAATAATCAAATTGAACAAGAAAAAAAATTAATTTCTATTGCTAAAGATAAGACAAAGCTATCAGAGGCAATTGTTGAAGACGAAACAAAAGATTATTCTTTAGGCAGAACTACACTCAATAGCTTAATCGACGAGATCAATAAGCTTGAAAATAATAAATTTAGTCAAATTTCCCACCAGATTCAATCAAAAAAGCTAATTGTTGAGTGGCTGAGGTTAACTGATATTCTTGTTAAGAGCAGCGATATTGTAAAGAAGCAATAAAGCGTTAGGCTTAGGTGATAGGATTGGGGAAACAATTTTGACACGCGGATTAATAAAACTTTATAGTGGTGAAGTATGCTTGAAGGATTAAGTAGTTTTCTATCGAAAGTGTCGACTTTACATTTGAATATTCTCTTTCTTTTAGGCCTGGCTTTGTTTGGAGGTACTGTAGGCGGCAGGCTCTTTCAGAAGTTACGTATTCCTCAGGTTGTAGGGTATATAGCCATAGGAATTGTAATTGGCGAGTCTTTTCTCAAGATTATCGGCCATGACACGGTTATCGCTTTTCAGCCCTTTAATTATTTTGCTTTAGGCTTAATTGGTTTTATGATTGGAGGAGAACTTAAAAAAAACGTTTTAAGCAAATATGGAAAGCAGTTTGCCGGTATTTTGTTATTTGAAGGTATTAGCGCCTTTTTTGCCGTAACTATTCTTACCAGCATCGCCGGCATTTTTTTGTTTGGTGATTGGAAACTTTCTTTGGCTTTGGGCCTATTGTTGGGAGCAATTGCTTCAGCTACAGCTCCGGCGGCAACTGCTGAAGTTTTGCGTGAATATAAAACCCGCGGGCCGTTAACGCGAACTATTTTAGGCATTGTTGCCTTGGATGATGCTTTAGCTCTTTTGCTTTTTGCCATTGCCTCTAGTATTGCCGGAAGCTTAATCGGCAATATTCAGGGGGGAGTTTTGAGAAGATTTATCCATCCCTTATATGAAATTGGAGGCTCTATTGCTTTAGGCGCGTTAGGAGGAGTAATCCTTAACAAGCTTCTTAAGAAATACGCCGAAGAAGAAAGGCTCTTAGCTTTTTCTATTGGAATAGTTCTCCTTATTTGCGGTTTAGCTTTAGCTTTGTGTATAGATATGATTTTGGCAGCTATGACCTTAGGGGCTATTGTTGTGAATTTTGCTCCCCGTAAAAGTAAAAATATTTTTAAACTACTCAAGGGCTTTACTCCGCCCATCTATGTTCTTTTCTTTGTGCTTGTAGGAGCAAAATTAAACCTTAGTCACATGACACGGCCTGTAATTATATTAGGCTGTGTGTATCTTGCTGCCAGAAGCATAGGCAAAGGGTTTGGCGCGAATTTTGGCGCTCGTATTTCCGGAGCTCCCAAGTCAGTGCAAAAACATCTTCCTTTATGCCTTTTTAGCCAGGCTGGAGTCGCTATCGGCTTATCTATTTTAGCTAGCCAATATTTTCCCGGCCAAATTGGAGATTCAATAGTAATTATTGTAACTGCCACAGCCTTTATTCTTGAAATTATCGGCCCCTGGTTTGTCAAGATTTCGGTTACTAAAGCCGGTGA
>JBDRIY010000086.1:0-3563 GCA_043815445.1 Candidatus Omnitrophota bacterium | reverse complement strand
GGAAAATAAAAATGAAATTCCTATTTGTTTTTTGCCTCAGCTGGGCTCTCTTAATAAATTCTTTTTCTCAAAACCAATTAAAAACAGATAATTATTTAGATACAGCCGCCCTTTTTAAAGAGTCCGGAGAATATGAAAAAGCGGAAGATGTTCTCAAAATTCTTAAAAGTGCTGATGATAACCAAAAAGCTTTGCAATATCGGGCAAGGCTGAATTTTCTTAGCGCTAAAAGTAATAAAGCTCTCCTTATTTTTAATAATCTTAAAGATAAAAATTGGCAGACATTTCTTTATTTAGGCTTAATTTATGAAGATTTAGGCCAGCCTAATTTAGCCGCGGACAACTATTTACTGTCCCTTAAACTAAAACAAAATAGTATTGCCTTACTGCGCTTAGCTAAGATTTACCGCGGCCTTGGCCAGTATAAAAAAGCGGTAGATTTTTTATCTAAGCTTAGAAGCTTTGACTCAAGCCTACGGCTGGTTTATTATTATTTAGGAGAATGTTATCTTAAACTTAATCAATATGAGCAAGCATATAATTTTTTATCTAAAGCTCAAGGTTTTTATCCTCAAGCTGAGAACATAAATGAAAGATTTTTAGAAGCAAAAAAGGCTTTAGGCCAAGAGTTTTTTATTGCCAAAAAAAAAGAAAAAGAAGAAATAAGAGCAAAAATAAAAGTTCCTTTTTACCAGCCGCTTGAAGGATCGCCTTTGGTTAGAATAGGTATTGCTGAAAATTTAGCAGGCTTTTCTTTTTCCTGCGCCGAAGAGTTTACCATTAGCAGCGGAAAAAAGATTTTCAAAGCCCAAGCTGATAAATTTTACAATATTATTTTTGAAGAGGATAAGCTGGTTATTAAAGATTATAAGCAGGGTTTTGTTTTAGAAAATTTTTCCGGGCCGCTTCAGATAGCATCGTTAACTGTTAAAGAAATAAAAGGCGCTTTTTATATTTTGGATGTTATTTCCGGTAAAGGAAACTTTTGGCATAAGAAAACTGATAGGGCTTATAGAGGAGATTTAGAAGTTTTAACAGCCAAAGGTAAATTAACTTTAGTTAATATTTTAAGCCAAGAAGAGTATTTGTATGGAGTTTTACCGGCAGAAATACCAAGATTAGCTCCTGGGCAATCTTTAAGGGCTCAGGCTATAGCCGCCAGAACTTATACTTTTAAAAATCTTGGCCGGCACAAAAACCAAGGTTTTGATCTTTGCGCTGATGTTCATTGCCAGGTTTACCAAGGAATTTTTTCAGAATTTTTTACTACCAATAAAGCTGTTGATGATACTCGGAGTTTGATAATGACGCGTGAGGATAAGCTGATTGAGGTATTTTATCATTCTAACTGCGGAGGATGCTTGGGGTCGGATGTTTTTGGTTTAGATAAAGATTATGGATGCCGTATGGATTTTGAGCAAGGAGTTACCCCTAATTCTCCTTATCAGGAAGAAATGTGGTTTCTTGAACAACCGCGCTTTTTTTGTTCTGATCCCAACCAGTCTAAAAATCGCTGGCAAAGGGTGTATGATAGCGAGGATTTTAAGCTTGCTTTTGGATTTGACCTAGAGAGTTTAAAGGCTATCGAACCGCTGGAAAAAGGAAATTGTTTTCGTTATAAAAAAATGAGTATTGTTAGCAAAGATAAGACAGAAACCTTAGGCACCAGTTTTAAGATACGTAAATATTTTGATAATTTAAAAAGCAGTGCTTTTAAGTTTGAAGTTAAATCATCCTTAGAAGGAAAGCCTGAAATGCTTTTTTTCTGGGGCGCCGGGTTTGGGCACGGAGCCGGCTTATGCCAGGAAGGCGCTATGGAAATGGGAAAACAAGGTTATTCCTACCAAGAAATCCTCCAGCATTACTATCCTAGTATTGAATTAAAAAAGATACATTAAACTAAATTACCCTCGGCCTTAGGCTATACGAATTCAAAAGCCAGTAAACAGTTCGTTCGCTAGACGCAATTTTTGCTCCGGCTTAGCCGGAGCCGTAAAAAAAATAAATAAAATAATATTTGACAATGTATATACGGATGATATACAATAAATTATGCTTATTTGGGATGAAAAAAAGACCTTAAATTAAAAATTGGGCGTAATATTTCTTTCGAAGATATATCTGACATAATATTGCGTAATCAATACTTAGATATTTTAGAACATCCGACTAAACAAAATCAGAATATTTTTGTTATAGAATTGAATAATTATATTTATGCTGTACCGTTTGTTATAGATTTCGATTCAAATATTATATTGAAAACAGTTTATCCAAATAGAAAATTACATAAAAAATACCGAGGGGGTAGAAAATGCAAAAAAAAGTAAAATTGACTAAAAACGAAAAAGAAATCGAAAAGAACATACTGAATTATAGGCCTGTTTTATTCGAGAAACAAGACAGAATCACAAAAATTATAAAAAAAGCTAATGAGAAGAAAAACATCAGCTTAAGGGTAAACAACCAAGATTTAGAGCTTTTAAAATTACGCGCTGAACAAGAAGGAATGCCTTATCAAACATTAATATCTAGCGTGCTGCATAAATTTATATCCGGTCGGCTAATTGAACAAAAAGATATTATTAAAAGCATTCAGCTTCTCAAATTCGCTAGCTAACAAAGAGCGATCCAACAGACTTAACTCCGCCGCTTCGCGGTTCCGTTTTTCCGATTTTTAGCGCCGAAAAACGTAATGAAATCAAGTGGTGGTTTTTCCAAAAAAGGCTTTTTCTAAATTGGTTTTGATATTTTTTTGTTTATGCTGTTAAACCAGCGAGCCATTTTCCGGCTGAAAGGATGGATATATCATTGATTTTCTTTTCTTGTCTTAAGTTGTGCACAAGCTGAATGACGTTTACAGCTGAAAATCTTTCTTTGAAATATTTTGCCTGAGGAGATAGATTTGAGTCAGAAAGTTTTACTTCAATAAGAGTTTTTAATATTCCATTTTGCGAGAGGGCAAAATCAATTTCTTTCCCTTCTTTTGTTCTAATATAATGTAAATCAATGTTTTCTCCTTTGCTGTCTTGCAAATATTGTGTGTGTTTTAGCAGGCATAACGCGGCTGTATTCTCTAAACGAGCGCCTTCATCCATATCAACATATCCGCTGTCATAAAAATAAATTTTCGGTTCTTTTAAAATTGCTCTGGCAATATTTTTGTGGAAAGGCCTCACCAGGAATATTATATACAGGCTTTCTAATATAGAAATATATTTACGGACTGTATTGGGAGCAATTTGTAAATCTCTGGACAAAGAAGTATATGATATAGGAGCACTTACGCGTTTACGCAACAATTCTAATAGTAGGTGTATGGCGTGTATTTCCTGAATTCTACTGAAATCAAGAATGTCTTCCCGTATTAAATCAGTGTAATATTGCCGTCTCCAACGCCGGGCTTCGTCTTCAGAACCGGATAAAAACGGTTCGGGAAATCCTCCTAACAGTATTAATTTTGAAAGAGCGTCATAAGGTGAAATATTATTACTTATCTCTTCTACTGATAGGGGATTGAGCCTATAGTGGAAATATCTTCCAGCTTTGCATAAAAGTCATTA
>JBDRIY010000085.1:0-2029 GCA_043815445.1 Candidatus Omnitrophota bacterium | reverse complement strand
GGTTTAAAGGCGCGAATCCCCGCGAATTTTGGGGAGCGCTAATACGCGAATAAATAGAATACGGTGGGGAGGTAGCATGGATAAGGTTACTAATGTTGTGATTATCGGCGGAGGCAGTGAATCCGCGGGAATTTTACGTTCTCTAACCGCTCTTAAGGATTTTTCTGTAACAGCCCTGGTTTGTGATGATCAGTCTATGCCTGGCTGTGAAGCAGCTAAGGAAGCTAAAATAGAAATAATCCCCGGCCTTAAAGCTTTAGCCGGTAAACAAGAAATAGATTTGGTTATTGAAACCTCAGGCTTAACTGAATATTTAGAAGATTTAAGAAAAATTCTTCCTGTTGATACAAAAATTATAGATAAAGAAACCAGTTTTATTATTTTTAATTTAGCCCGGGAATGCGAACGCCTGCTCAAGATTGAGAGCGCTTATAAACTTGGCAAAAGATATTCTCAGTTAATGGAGGAATCTAACCAAAGGCTTGATGGAAAAATTCTTGAATTAGCTCTGCTTAATGATGCTTCAAAGCTATTCAATACTAGTTTAGACCCCCGTAATGTCTCAGCTCAAATATATAATATCATTAATAAAAAATTAAATGTGGATGCAGGCTGTCTATTCTTATTTAAGGAAAAAGAAGGAGAAGAAGAAGAGGTGATTATTACTTCGAACTTTGCCTTAGATCAAGATTTTGTCAGTAAAGTTAAGGATAAACTGGCTAATTCAGTTTCAGCTGAACTTAGTAAAAGGATTCAGCAGGATAAAATGCTGGTAATTACCTGTCAAGGCGAGAAATTTCAATCTAATGGCCCTAAATTGGAAGCAGGGCGCTTTGAATCCTTTTATTCTGTGCCCTTAATGGTTAGCGGCAGTCATTTCGGCTATTTTGTTTTAGCTAACAGCCAGCCTAATACTTTCCAGAGCGAGGATATTAAATTCTTTGCTACTTTAACTAACCAAATGGCTGTGTTTATTGAAAGCGACCGAGTTAAGAATCAAATTATAACTGTTAATTTAGATTTAGAAAAAAGAAGCCAAGAAACGGATAGGATGAATATAGAACTAAATAAAGCTAATAAGGAATTAGAAGAAGCTCAAATTGCTAGTTTAAACATTATAGAGGATATGGATGCTCAGCGTAAAGTTTTAAGCAGTACCTTGGCAGAATTGAAAAATGTCCAAGCTCAGTTAATTCAAGCTGGTAAAATGGCGGCAATGGGCCAGTTAGGGGCAGGGATAGCTCATGAACTTAATCAGCCTTTAGCCGGAATAAGGGGGTTTAGCCAAATTATATTATATTCCCTTCCTGAAAATGACCCTAACCGCGAACTTTTAAATAAGATAGTGGAACAAACCGTGCGTATGGAAAAAATTATTCAAAGCATAAGGACCTTTGCCCGGCAAAGCACATTTGAATACAGGGATTTAAGTATTAACCAATGCATAGATGACGCGGTTATGCTTTTTGATGCTCAGGTAAGAAGCCATAGGATAAATTTGATAAAGGAATACAGTGAAGATTTGCCTTTAGGCTTTGGCGACCCTAATCAGCTGCAGCAAGTGTTTGTTAATTTAATAGCAAATTCCCGGGACGCTTTAGACGAGAAAAATCAGGGTAATAAGGAAATTAGAATAAAGACTATGCCTCAGGATAAAGGAAAGCTCATTGAGATACAATTTAGCGATACCGGCTCAGGAATTTCTCAAGATTCAATTTCAGAGATTTTTAACCCTTTTTTTACTACTAAAAAGGTAGGAAGCGGTATGGGCCTGGGTTTATCTATAAGCCACGGTATAATAGAAAATCATCGCGGCAGTATTGAAGTAGAGTCTAAATCAGGAGAGGGGGCTGCTTTTAAAATCCTGCTTCCTGCTTCAGGCACAGAAGAAGCTAAATTAGTGGGCAATAAAGGCGTTAAAAAATAAAGCTAATTCATAAAGCTATAGGGGGAGGATATGGGCGATAAGCAAGAAGGCAATGAATCAGGAAAAAAGGAAATAAAAGTATTAGTAGTAGATGATGAGCAA
>JBDRIY010000084.1:0-7833 GCA_043815445.1 Candidatus Omnitrophota bacterium | reverse complement strand
GGTGGAAGATAGAGATTGCGCGTTTTGCCGGGAGCGCAAAAAAGAGCAAAGCGGCTATATAAACAAGATACGGAAAAAATTCGCTGAAATGGAAACAACCGTGGTTGCTTTACAGCCCCATGAAGTTAAGGGAATAAATGAATTAAACCGTTTTAGTAAATTACTTTTTGGATAATGAAAGAGAAAACAGGACATACAATGGTATTACGAGTGAAAGAGGCTTTGCCTAAAGACGCGGGCAGGGTAATAGCCAGAATTGACCCTCAGGATATGAAAACGCTTGAGCTGGAAGCAGGGCAGATTATTGCTATTGCCGGTAAAAGAGAAACTTCCGCTAAAGTAATGCCTTGTTACGCTGAAGATAGAGGAAAAAAGATTATTCAAATAGACGGAGTATCCAGAGATAACGCGCAGGCCGGCGTGGATGAAAAGATAAAAATTCGAAAAGTTGAAACCAGCCCCGCTCAAAAAATAATTCTTTCGCCTTTAAATATTTCAGGGCTTTCTCAGAGAGATAAAGATTCAAAATATATCGGTTCGCTTATAGAAGGCATTCCCGTATCCTGTGGCGACAGAGTTCGGGCTAATCTTTTTGGCTCAAGGGCGTGTGATTTTAAAGTTATAGATACCTCTCCGCGCGGGATAGTTCTAATAAATTCAGCGACATTGATAAAGATGGAAACAAAGGGAGCCAGGGAAGGCCTGCCTTCCAAAATTTCTTATGAAGACATCGGCGGATTAAGCCCGCAGATTCAAAGAATCAGAGAAATGATAGAGCTTCCTTTAAGATATCCTGAAGTTTTTCAAAGATTAGGAGTTGACGCTCCCCGCGGCGTTTTCCTCTACGGCCCTCCGGGTACGGGAAAAACACTGATTGCCCGCGCTGTGGCTAATGAAACCGACGCCTATTTTATCAGCATTTCAGGCCCGGAGATTATGGGGAAATTCTACGGTGAGTCCGAAGCCCGTCTAAGGAAAGTTTTCCAAGACGCGCAAGCTAACGCGCCTGCTATTATTTTTTTGGATGAGATTGAATCTATCGCTCCTAAAAGAGAAGATATGGGAGCGGAGAAACAGGTTGAACGAAGGGTTGTGGCACAGCTTTTGAGTTTGATGGACGGATTGGAATCGCGGGGTCAGGTAATTGTTATCGGAGCGACAAATATTCCTAATACGGTGGATCCCGCTTTAAGAAGGCCGGGCAGATTTGACAGAGAGCTTTCCATTCCCATTCCGGATAAAAACGCCAGGTTAGAAATATTACAGATTCATACCAGAGGTATGCCTTTAGCCGAAGACGTCACTTTAGAGAAAATAGCTGAGATTACGCATGGTTTTGTAGGTGCGGATTTGCAAGCTTTGGCAAGAGAGGCGGCCATGTCCTCTCTGCGTAAAATTCTGCCTAAGATTGATTTTGAAATGGCGGATATTCCTTACCAGACTCTGCAAAAGCTGGAAATAACCATGGATAACTTTATAGAAGCGATGAAAGAAGTTGAGCCTTCGGCAATCAGAGAAGTGTTTGTTGAGGTGCCGGATGTTCGCTGGCAGGATGTAGGCGGCCTTGAGAGGATAAAACAGGATTTACAGGAAGCTGTGGAGTGGCCGCTTAAATATCCCGATATTTTTAAAAAAGCGGACGCCCGTCCGGCTAAGGGAATCTTACTTTACGGCCCGCCGGGTACGGGAAAAACACTTTTAGCCAAAGCCGCGGCTTGCGAAAGCGGCGTTAATTTTATTTCCGTTAAGGGGCCTCAGCTTTTAAGCCGCTATGTCGGAGAGTCAGAGCGTGGAGTAAGGGAGATATTCAGGAAAGCGAAACAAGCCGCGCCGACAATACTTTTTTTAGATGAAATAGACAGCATTGTTCCTAAAAGAGGTTTAGGCGGCGGGGATTCCGGCACCGCAGAGAGGGTAATAAGCCAGTTTTTAACTGAGATGGACGGTATCGAGGAACTAAAAGGAGTAATGGTTTTAGCCGCGACCAACAGGATTGATTTGATTGACGCGGCCTTGCTCCGGGGAGGCAGGTTTGACCTTTTACTGGAATTGCCTCTGCCGGATGAAAGAGATAGGGAAGAGATATTTAAAATACATACAAGAAATAAGCCGCTTGATAAGGATGTTGATCTGGAAAGTTTAGTTAAAGATACCCAAAAGTTAGCGGGTTCTGACATTGAGTTTATTGCCCGCCGCGCTTCGATGTTCGCGGTAAGAGAGTTTATAGAAAATCAGGGGAAAGAAAAGGAACTTATTATTAAAAGGAAACATTTTGATTCAGCGGCTAAATTAGTAATAGAACAAAATAGCAAAAAATAAAAGGAGGTGCGTAAAATGGTAAAGATTATCGAACGCATTAAAAAAATATTTACACGCAAGAAGAAGGCTGTTCAGGGAGAAAAGAAACAAGAGCCGAAGCCGCAGGATAAAAAAGATTGAAGGTAGAAAAATAAGAAGGAGGAGGACTGCCAGTTGTTATGGATAACCCCTGCGAAGCGGGACCATATAAAGTGCCATTTATTACCTCCTGCAGGAGGGGCCAAGGCTCCTCCTCCTGATTAAATTGGATAAGTTTTATGGAGAAAAAAGGAAAATACATTTACGGCGTTATAAATTCTAATACGTCTTTTCGCCTTTTTACGCCGGAAAGTTCCGATGCGGAAAATAAAACGAATGGAGTATATACAATTTCCTGGCGGGAATTTGGCGCTGTGGTTTGCGATTCTGCTATTGTTGATTATCGGCGACTGCCTAAAGAAACCATGGCAAGACAACTGCTTACGCACCAGAGGGTAATTGAAAAGATTATGGGTTCCGGTGTTACGGTTATTCCTGTGAAATTAGGAACTTACGCTTTTGATGATGATGAAGTTAAACTTATTTTAGACAAAGGCTATAATCTGATAAACGAGATAACACATAAGATAAATGAAAAAATAGAAATTGACCTTGTCGCGTCATGGGCTGATTTTGCCCTGGTTCTTAAACAAGCCGGTGAAGACAAAGAAATAAAGGAGTTTAAAGAAGAACTTCTTTCTTCCGGCAGAAAAATTACCGCGGATGATCAGATGAAAGCGGGGTATATGCTCAAAAAGGCCATGGATAGAAAAAACAATGAGTGCGTGGATAAAATACAAAAGCGCCTTGAAGATATAAGTGAGGGTGTCAAAAGGCATGAAGTTATGGATGATAAAATGATTGCCAATTGCGCCTTTTTGATGGATGGGGCGAAAAAGGACGAATTTTATAAAAGAATAGAAGGTTTGGATGGCGAGTTTGGCGGGAAGATAAATTTTAAATGCGTGGGACCGCTGCCCGCTTATAGTTTTTATACCCTTGAAATAAAAAGAATGCGCTTTAACGATATAGATTCAGCGAGAAAAAAACTGGGAATATTGAATGAACAGGTTAGCGAAGATGATATAAAAAAGGCTTATCAGCGCCAGGCTATTGCTTTTCACCCTGATAAAAATCAAGGCAGGGAGGAAGAAGCGAATATAGAATTTGGCCGGATAAAGGACTCTTATAATGTTCTTCTTGAATATGCTTCTGCCTGCCGCCAGGCCTGCCTGCCGGACAGGCAGGCGAGCGAAAGCCGGCTTGGTTTCAGCGAGAGCGAATTTAAGAAAAATGAGATATTAGTTAAGGTTAAAGATGGAAAAGACTGGTAAATATATCTATTGTATTATCGCCGCTCCCTCAGAAAGAAATTTTGGCTCTATCGGTGTGGGAGCAGACGGCAATGAGGTTTTAACTATCAGTTATGATGATTTGAGCATGGTGGTAAGTAACCATTCTCTATCTAAGCTGGTAGTGAATAAAGAAAATCTGCTGGCCCATGAAAGGGCGATCGAGAAAGTATGTGAGGAATTTGACAGTGTTCTTCCGGTAAGATTCGGCACTATCGCCTCCAGCGCCGATGAAATCAGAAATCTTCTGGACAGAAGATATAGAGAGTTTAAAACCGCCTTGAAATACGCCGAGCATAAAATAGAGCTGGGCGTTAAAGGGTTGTGGAAAGATATGGGGGTAATTTTCAAAGAAATTTTAAAGGAAAACAGCGATATTAAAAAATTCAAAAACAAAATCGAAAAAGAAAAAACAAAGAAGAATATTCAGGCAAAAGTGAAAGTCGGCAAAGAAGTTTTTGAGGCTCTGCAGAAAAAAAAGGAGGAAGAAGCCGAAGAAATAACAGCCGCTTTAAGGAGAACGGTTATTGATTATAAGCTGAATAAAACAATCGGCGATGATATGTTTATGAATGCCTCTTTTTTGGTAGATAAGGGAAGGGAAAAAGAGTTTGATAACATTATGGATGATTTAAGCCAAAAATATGAGAAAAGGGCAAAGTTTATGTATGCCGGGCCTTTACCGGTATTTAATTTTGTGAATATCGCTATTTATCCTGAGGAGTGGGAAAAGTAAATGGAAAGCAGGTATATATACTGTATAATTACCGCCGGGCGAAATGAAAAGTTTGATTTAAATATAGCCGGTATGGAAGGAGCTAAAGTTTATCCTGTTTGTTTTGACGGTATTGCGGCTTTGGTAAGCGATTCCTGTTTAAAGGAATATTCGGTATCCCGGCAGAATCTGCTTACCCATGAAAAAGCGATTGAGGAAGTAATGAAAAAGCATACGGTTGTGCCGGTTCGTTTTGGCACGATTGCCGTAAGCGAAGAAAAAGTCAAAAAGATATTGGAAAAAGAACACGGTAAATTCAGGGATTTACTTGATTTTTTGAAAGACAAGAAGGAGTTAGGCCTGAAGGCGATATTTAAAGAAACTCTTATCTATGAAGAGATTCTACAGGAATATCCGGACATAAAAGCGCTAAAGGAAAAAATCCAGAAATTACCGCCGGTAAAAACACATTATCAGCGTATGGAAATAGGAAAGATGGTGGAAAGCGCCTTGGAAAAGAAGAAAGATTTTTATAAAGAAGATATTTTGAAGTCTTTATCGCCTTTAGCGGAAAAATTCAAAATCAACAAGGTTTACGGTGAACGGATGATTTTAAATGCCGCTTTTTTGGTAAAGGAAGTTAACGAAAAAGAATTTGATCGGCAGGTTGAAAAACTCGATGAAAAATATGGAGATAAAATAAAATTTAAATATGTAGGGTGGGTGCCCCCGTTTAATTTTGTTGATTTGGTAATTGAAGTAGGCAGGTACTAAAATGTTTTTAATTGACGATATTATTCTTTCTCCGGTGAAACTTGTAGTCTGGCTGGGGAAAAAAATTGATGATGTCGCTCAAAAAGAGCTTTCCGATGAGGGGCGTATAAAAGAGAAACTTATGCAGTTACAGCTTCGTTTTGAAATGGATGAAATAAGCGAAGAGGAGTATAACAAACAGGAAGAAGAGATTCTTGCCCGTTTGGAAGCGATCAGGAAAGCTAAAGAGGAGGGTGTGTAGTTATGGCAAATATAGAAGAGGTTCAGAAGAAAGCCAGTGAGTTTTTAAAGAAAGCCCTTGGGGTAAAAGAGGCAAGAGTTGTCAAAGCAGGTAAGGCTGATGGGGGCTGGGAGGCAGAGGTCGAAGTTTATGAGGAAAGTTCGTTTATCAAGTCGCTCGGCCTGCCCACCAGGGTTCAGGACAGAAATTTTTATACGGTTAAGCTAAACGCGGAATTAGAGATAGAATCTTATGAGCGAAAAGTCAGCCAGGGTGAATAACTTCTGAATAAGTGAGTTTTAATATGAAAGAAGAAAAAGAACTTATATATCTGTATTGCATTACAAAAAAAACGCCTAAACTTAAAAGTGTGGATAAAGCGGTTGATAAGTTGTATTTCATTTACCATTGCGGCCTTTATGCTATTGTGAGTAAAGTTTCAAATAGTGAGTTTGCCAAAGAAAATTTAGAGAAGAATTTAAATGATATAGATTGGGTAAAGAAGAAAGCAAATATTCACGAGCAGGTAATCGAAGGGATTATGAAATCAAGGTGTGTGCTTCCGTTTAAATTCGCTACTTTATATAACAGCGAAGTGAGTCTTAAATTATCTATAGAGGACCATGTGCAGGCATTTAGAGAAAGTTTAGAAGTTTTAGAGGGGAAGCAGGAGTGGGGAGTAAAGATTTATTGCGATATAGAGCGGTTAAAAGAGACTCTCATTAACAGAGATCAGGAAATTTTAAATATAAATGAAGAAATCCACAATTCTTCTTCGGGCAAAGGGTATCTTCTAAAAAAGAAGAAGGAAGACTTGATAAATCAGCTTTTAAATAAAAAATACAATGGCCGCGCAAAAGCCTGCTTTGAAGAGTTAAACCGGCATTGCGTTGAGTCACGTATTAACAGATTACTGCCAAGAGAAGTTACGGAAAGAAACGAAGAGATGATTCTGAATTCAGCGTTTCTTATTGAGCAGGATACGGCTATAGATTTTATTGCCGTGGTAGACAGCCTGAAAACAGCGTATGAAGAAGAAGGTTTTCTTGTTGACTGCACCGGTCCGTGGCCGGCGTATAATTTTTGTCAAACGCACCTGCCTGCCGGACAGGCAGGGATGAACGCAGATAAAAAGAAAGCGGATAAACATGGATAGAAAAACTATGGATAAAGCGGCTGCAAAAGCAAAAGATGTTACTTTACTGGAGGTTCTGGACAGGGTTTTGGATAAAGGCGCGGTTGTATCCGGAGATTTGATTATTTCGGTAGCTGATGTGGACCTTATTTATGTGGGTTTAAAGGTTTTAATAAGTTCAGTAGAAACAATGGAGCATTTAAGAGGCGCGCCTATGGCTGGAGCTCAGGAGGAGATTTCTTAAAATGGGTGATAACCCTATATTAAAAGTGACTGTTAAAGATTCTAAAGAAGCGGTAAACCCTAATTCCGAAAGAATTAACATTGACCCTAAAAATGTTGAAAAGGGATTGGCGAAACTGGTGCTTACTCTTGTGGAGTTATTGCGTAAACTTTTGGAAAAGCAGGCAATGCGCAGGGTTGATGCCAGCTCTCTCAGCGATGAAGAGGTTGAAAGAGTGGGGGTTGCTCTGATGAAATTAGAAGAGAAGATGAATGAGTTAAAAGAGATATTCGGGCTTAAAGATGAAGAGTTGAATATAAATTTAGGCCCTCTGGGAGATTTAATGTAAATGAGGGCATGACTTACGGAATGAAATGACGTAAGTCATGTGCCCGAATTTATCCTGAGGTGCCGAAGGATCTTAAATGGAGGAATTATGCGTAATCATAAAGAAGAACCAAAAATAGATTGCCTGGCATTCCGCAAACAGGAATTTTTAATAAAAGATATCACGGAAAAAATTAATCAGGCTGAAAGCGCGCGGGATAAAGCAGTATACGCGCAGGAGTTACTAAAAAAAGTAGATACGCTTTTTTCCTGTCCGGATTTTAAAGAAGAAAATATCCATTGCAAAAATTGCCGTTTTATCGCTAATCTACGCAGGAGAACGGCGGATTTAATTATTAAAGCGAAAAAATTAGAATAGCAAAGGAGGAAAATAATGTCCGATACAAAAATGTCCCATTCAGTCGCGTCTACCAATTTAGCTGAAATTCTTGAGAAAATTTTGGATAAAGGAATAGTGATTGCCGGAGATATCAGGGTTCAACTTGCCGATATAGATCTCCTCAATATTAAAATACGGCTTCTAATCGCATCTGTTGATAAAGCTATGGAAATGGGCATAAACTGGTGGCAGCAGGATTCGTATCTTTCTTCCAAAGCTAAAGAAAAGGCAATTGAAAAAGAGAATAAGGAATTAAAGAAAAGAATAAGCCGGTTGGAGACAAAGACGGAGCAGAAATAATGAAAAGATTGCTTTATGTTCCGGTTATACATACCAGTGCCGACCTTGGT
>JBDRIY010000083.1:0-8192 GCA_043815445.1 Candidatus Omnitrophota bacterium | reverse complement strand
TGCCTAATTGTTTTTTTTAAAAATCCGCTAGGTTTGCTTATCGTTTCTATTTTAGCATTCAAGCCAAATGCTTCTTTAAGCGCTGAGGCAAACTTCTTTGCGAATTCTTGGCTATTTACCTCTAACCGAGTTTGATTTCTCCAAATTGACCCATCGCTTGCTATTGTACCTATAAAATAACCTAAATTATAACCTCTTTTTATATTTAAATCCTTTCTTCTCTTTATGCCCTTTCTGCATTTTACTATTATCACCTCATCTTCTCTTTTTAAATCTTCAGCCCTTGCCCATCCTTTATCACGCACATATACAGGATGCTCCGGGGTAACTTTAATTCTTATGCCTCCATCTATATCTATCTCATAAATTTCATTTACCCTTCTCTTTAACACACTTTCTACTTTCGTATAAGCTAACTCTTTCTTGCTGTTGAAAGTAAGCAATTCTTCTCCTTTCTTTATCTTCGCGGCAAACTTTGTCCCTTCTTTTGTATATACACACATTTTCCTTGTTACACAGGTCGAAAACAGAGGTATATTTTTTAATAAAATTATTTCATCGTGTTTTTGTTCTAAAATAACATCTAATTCTTTGCCGGCATCCTTAAATTGCCCCTTTAATATTTCTTCATACATTTGAGCTACTCTCTTAGGGGTTGCCGCTAAGTCCTTTTTACTTAAATCAGCGCCCACCGCTTCTAAAACCATTCGTATTCCTTTTTCAATTTTTTTCTTATCCATTTTTCTGTCCTCCATATAATAAATTATCAAGTAACGGGAGGGGCAAGCCCCTCCTCTACGCATTATTTGCCGATACAAAAATTACTGAAAATGCTCTCTAGAATTTCTTCGGAGAAAACTTCACCGGTAAGTTTTGCTAAACTATCCATACAATTTTTTAAAGATAAATTTACAAAATCAAAAGTATAGCCTTGTTTTAAAAATACTTGAATTTTTTCAAGTTCATCTTTTAGATCTTGTAAGTTCTGACGCTGATATTGATTTAAAAAAACAATATTTTCCCTGTCTATGCCTGAACAATGAATACTTTTATAGATTGCTGTTTCGAATTTGTTTAAACTGCTATTTTTAAGCGCGCTGATCTTTACTATTTTGGCTTTTATCTTGGGAATATCTTTTAGACTGATTTTTTGAGGAAGATCAGCCTTATTAATTACTAAAATAGTATTCTTACCTTGGGCTTTGTTTAAAAGAAAAAAATCATCTTTGCTCAACCGGCGTGACTGATCAAGAATTAAGATAACTAAATCCGCCCGGTCAAAAGCTTGGTAAGTTTTTTCTAAGGATTTTTTGCTAATTATATCTTTAGGTTCTAAAATTCCGGCAGTATCGTAGATTCTTAAAGGAACTCCTTTTATGTTAATAGTTTCTTCAATAACATCACGAGTTGTGCCGGCAACCTTGCTTATAATAACCCTTTCTTCTTTAAGCAGGCGGTTAAAAAGAGTTGATTTACCTACGTTAGTTCTTCCACAAATAACACACCTAACACCTTCACGAAAGATTCCGGCTTGATCACTGCCTTTAACCAAATTATCAACTTTATTATTAAATACTCTTATTCTTTTTTTAAAATTAGAAAGATAAAGGTTTAGGCCTTGTTCAGGGAAATTTATTGAAGCTTCGCTTTGAATAAATAATTCTTTTAGCTCTTCCCCTAAAGCCTTTATTTTTTGAGAAGCTTCTCCTCTCAGCTGCAAGGCGGCTAAGGCAAGAGAATCTTCACTCTTAGCTTCAATAACTCCCAAAATACCTTCGGCTTGCAAAAGATCTATTCTTCCTTTAACTACAGCTCTATAAGTAAATTCTCCGGGTAAAGCCAGCCGCGCGCCCCGGCCTAACACTAATTTCAAAATCTTGTTTAATACTGTTGAGCCGCCATGCGAAGAAATTTCCACAACATCTTCCTTAGTATAAGATCCCGGCGCCCGCATAACACTAACTAAAACCTCATCAACAACCTCTATTGCTTCTGTTTTTTTATTTTTCGTCCTTCGTCCTTCACCCTTCATCCTTCGTTCCCTATCCACAATCCAGCCATAATGAAGAGTAAATGTTTTTACTTTCCTGATATCTTTGTTTTGGCGCGGCTGAAATATCTGAGAAATAATCATTAGGGCTTTTTTACCGGAAATCTTAACTACTCCCAAGGCTGATTTAGAGGCAAAAGTAGCGGGCGCGGCTATAGTATCTTCCAGTTTATAATCTTTTATTCTAAAATTCATTTTAACCTTTGCTAACCTCGTAGGTTAAACTTTAATCGCGCCTACGGCATTTAAACCAATGCTGTTTTAGCTTCGCTTACTAAAAATAGCGATCCGCTAACAACAATTACAGAACCTTTATTATATACTTTGTTCGCGGCTTGAAAAGCTTCTTTTATATTGCTTGTTATCGCGGTTTCTTTAAGTCCGCAATTTTTCTTAACCTGTTCAGCTTCTAAACAGCGCGGGCTGTTAAACTGAGTTAGGATAAGTTTGTCATAACTAATCTGTTTTAACATCTTTTTAGCATCCTTATCCCTGGAACAGGCAAATATTAAAATAACTTTTTTTCCCGGAAAATATGATTTCAAACTCTTGGCCAAAACAGAAAAAGAAGAAATATTATGAGCAACATCAAGAACTATCAAAGGGTTTTTGCCCGCTATCTCAAATCTTCCTTCTACTTCACAATTGACAAACCCCTTCTTAATTATATTGGGGCTTAATTCTTGTTTCTTTAGCAAAGAAACCGCGGCTATAGCGCAAGCGGCATTTTCAACCTGATGCTTTCCTCTAAGTTTAATCTTCAAATTTTTTAATTGAATTGTTCCAAAAGTAAAGTCAAAAACAGTATGATTTTGTTTTAGCCGGATATTTTCCGCTAAAAAATCTTTGCCAAACAAAAAAATAGAAGTACTCTTTTTTTCTTTACATTGGCTTTTAATTATTTTTAAGACAGCAGGCCTTTGACAAGAACAAACCAAAGGCACTCCCTGTTTTATAATTCCCGCCTTCTCATAAGCAATATCTCCAAGCTTGTTCCCTAATTTATCCTGATGGTCATAACCAATATGAGTAATCACCGAAACCCGGGGAGTAAGGACATTAGTAGCATCAAGGCACCCGCCTAAACCGGTTTCTATTACAGCAAAATCAGTTTTCTTGTCTGAAAAATACTTAAAGGCCAAAGCTGTATAGATCTCAAAAAAAGTTACTTTGCCTAACTCTTTAGAAATTTTCAATTTCTCTAAACATATCCTAATTTCTTCTACAATCTTTATTACATCTTTTTTTGAAATTGTCTGGGGCGCTGTAGGCGGCAGGCAGCAGGTTAGAATTCTTACCCTTTCTCTAAAATTAAAAAAATGGGGAGAAGTATAAAGGCCGCTTTTAAAACCGGCTGCCGCAAGCATTCCGGCGCAAAAGGCCGCTGTTGAACCCTTGCCTTTAGTACCGGCAATATGAATTGCTTTTAAATTATCTTGGGGAGTGCCCAAACCTTTAAGAAGCAGGCGGATCCTTTCTAATTTTAAAGATTCTTTATAAGGAAAAAAAGAAGTTCTTTCATAATTCACAAAAGAATTCAAATAATCCTCTGCTCTTTTATAACTATAAATCATAGCCTAAAATATTAAGTAAAACCCAAGAGTTTTTACAATTAAAGTTCACTAAATAAGCAATGCTTATTTAGTGAACTTTAATTGTTTTTGGTTTGTCTGGTAAGAGTTTTTCATGATTTTATTTAGGGAAAAGTATGGTTTGGGCTTAGTGGCGGAAGTGACGGATGCCGGTGAATATCATGCTTACGCCTAATTCATCGCAGGTTTTTATAATATCTTTATCTTTTATTGAGCCTCCAGGCTGAATTATTGCCCTAATTCCTTTTTTATAAGCGGCTTTTATTGAATCTTCTTTAGGAAAAAAAGCGTCGGAGGCTAAAACCGCAAGCTTAGACGAGGGAGCTGCTTTGTTCAAGGCAATCTGAACCGCGCCAACCCTTGAAGGTTGGCCTCCGCCAATCCCTAAAACCGCGCAATTCTTAGCTATAACTATAGCGTTAGATCTGACTAGTTTAACTACTTTCCAGGCAAACATAAGGTCTTTTAGCTCTCTTTGGGTAGGTTTTTTTTCCGTAACTACTTCTAAGGCTGACTTATCTACAATCAAGAGGTCTTTTTCCTGAACTAAGTAACCAAAAGCAGTCGTTTTTATATCTTTATATTTGCTGCTTATCTTTTGACAAAAATCCACTTCTAAAATCCTTAAATTCTTTTTAGTAGAAAATATTCTTAGAGCTTCCTTAGAGTAACCCGGAGCTATAACGCACTCTTTAAATCCGCTGTTTATGATTTGGTTAGCTGTTTCTTTATCAACTTTTCTGTTAAGGCTGATAATTCCTCCAAAAGAAGAAAGTTGGTCAGCAAGATAAGCTTTTTTATAAGCTAAAGAAAGCTTTTTATCAATAGCTGCTCCGCAAATAGAAGCATGCTTGACTACCGCGGCAGCTGGTTCATTAAACGCTTTTGCGGTTAGATAAGCTGTATCCAAGTCTAAAAAATTATTATAGGATAACTCTTTACCTTGAAGCTGTTTAAATTTTAAGCTGACAGCGCCGGACATCTTATATAAAGCCCCTTTTTGATGAGGGTTTTCTCCATAGCGCAAAACAGCTTCTTTTTCTAAATTCCAACTCAAAACCCGCCTTCCTCTAAAATAATTATAAATAGCATTGTCATATTCTTTGGTAGCATAAAAAGCTTCCTGAGCTAATTCTCTTAATGTTTCTAAGGATATGAAACCGTTATTCTTTTGAAGCTCGGCTGAAACTATTTTATACTGGCTAATACCGCTTACGCTAGCGACATTTTTAAAATTCTTTGCTCCGGCTCTTAGGAGTGACGGCCCGCCGACATCAATATATTCTATCATTTCATCCATACTTAACTTTTCTTTTACTTTTTCTATAAAAGGATAAAGGTTTACTACTACCATGTCAAAAGGCTGAATATTTAAACTTCTTATTTCCTCCATATGCAAAGGATGTTTTTTGTTGGCTAAAATTCCGCCAAAAACTTTAGGATGAAGAGTTTTTACTCTGCCCGATAATATTTGAGGAAAAGAAGTAAGCGCTGTTACTTCCTTAACTGTAATGCCGGCTCTTTTTAACAAGGAAGCGGTCTTGCCGGTAGAAACAATTTCTATCTTTAATTCAGCCAATTTCTTGGCAAAATCAACCACTCCTTTTTTATCCCACACACTTATTAAGGCTCTTCTGATCTTTAACATACTTACACGCTAAACCTTATTTCAATTATATCGTTTTCTTCAATAATATAATCCTTACCCACGACTTTAATAAAACCTCTTGACTTTGCCTCAGCCATATTAAAAAAACTATCTAAATCGCGGCAGTTAGCAATATCCGCTTTAATAAAACCTCTTTTTAAATCACTATGAATTTTTCCGGCGGCTTCAACCGCGCACTCGCCTTTAGCTAAGTTCCAGGCATGCACTTCTTTTTTTCCGGCAGTAAAAAACATAATTATACCCGCTTTATCCAGAATTTCCTTAATCAAAGAGTCAATGTTCTCAACTTCTGTTTTAGCTATTGAAGGTTTAACAGTAACCAGTTGTCCAAGCCTGAAAGATTGTTTTTCCTCCAGAGAAAAATCCGAATCGCAAAGAAGCTCTTCTTTTTCTAATACTTCTACTGCTTTATTCAAAAGAGTTTTTTCTTTTTCATCTTCAGTTTTCAATAAACGCTTTTCAATCTTTTCTAAATCAATTAATACAAAATCCAATTTTTTGTCTTTATGATAGGCAACAGCGCCTGCTTTATCTAAATCTTCACTCACAAATTCAACTATATAGGGCGACTGTTTTAGGGGCGCAAACTTTTCAACCAGCTTAGTGAAATGCGAACATTGATATTTGTATTTTCCCGGCTGGATGTTTAATCCAAAGTTAAATATTTTCATAATAAAATAACCTTAGCTATCTTATACCGCCTCAGAGGGTTGCTCATGGCAAACCAAGAAAGCGCATTTAGCGGCTTGCTGTTTCTTTTTCTTTGGTTTGTTTTGCTTGTTCAACAACACCTTGAGTGATTCGCTCCGGTACAACTTCATAAGTAGAAAGGCTCATAGAATAGCTGCCTCTTCCTCCGGTAGCGGAACGTAAGTCCGAGGCATACTTAAACATTTCCGCTAAAGGCACTTTAGCCTTAACCATTTCATTTTTACCCTTGGCTTCCATACCCATAATTCGGCCTCTTCGAGAGTTTATATCTCCGGTAATCTGGCCCATAAGCTCACCAGGAACAACTACCTCAACGTTCATAATCGGTTCAATCAAGGCTGTTCCTGCCTGCTCAAAAGCATCCTTTAAGGCCATGGACGCGGCAATTTGAAAAGCCATATCTGAAGAATCAACCGGATGATACGAGCCGTCAAAAAGAATTACTCTAATATCAGTAATAGGGTAACCTGCTAAATAACCTTTTTTCATCGCGTTACAAATACCTTTTTCAACCGAAGGAATAAAGTTACGGGGGATTGCTCCGCCCACCACTTTATTTACAAATTCAAATTTTTTACCTCTTTCTAAAGGCTCTACCCTAAGAGAAACATCGCCATACTGGCCCCGGCCTCCAGTTTGTTTTTTATACTTATGAGAAACTTCAATTGATTTAGCTAAGGTTTCAAAATAAGGAACTTTAGGGGTACATAGATCAACATTAGCGTGATATTTTCTTTTCATCCTCTCTATAATTACATTTATATGCAGTTCTCCCATACCCGATATAATAAGCTCTTTAGTTTGGGCATCGCGGGAAGTATGACAAGTTGGGTCCTCGCTTCTTAAGCGGCTTAAAGCCGAAGAAATCTTATCCTCATCCTGACGGGTTTTAGGCTTAACTGAGGCTGAATAAGCCGGCGAAGGAAACTCTAAATCTCTAAACTGGGCCTGTCGTGAAGCCGCGCAGATCGTGTCTTGAGTTTCAGTATCCTTTAATTTTGCGGCGGCGGCAATATCCCCAGCCCAAACAGCCTCTACAGCAGACTGCTGTTTTCCCTGCAAAACATAAAGCTGGCCGAACTTTTCTTTGCTATCTTTTGTAACATTAGTAAACTCGCTGTTAGAATCAAGCTTACCTGAAAAAATTCTAAAAATAGTAAGCTGGCCGACAAAAGGGTCGAGGACTGTTTTAAAAACCTGGGCGCAAAAGGGAGCGTCTGTCTTAGGCTCTATCTGAATCTCTTGGCTGTTTTTATCCTTTGCCGAACGAGGCAAAGCAGAATCTGCTGAAGGCATAAACTCAGTAATTAAATCCAGTAAAAGCTCTGTCCCCTGTTCCTGAATAGCCGCGCCGCCAATAACAGGAAAAATCGCTGAATTAATTAACGCTTTTTTTAAAGCTGAAGTAAATTCAGTTTGTTCAAGCTTTCCGGTTTCTAAATATTTTTCACAAAGCGCGTCATCGCTTTCAGCGGCTGCTTCAACTATTTCATTGTAAAGAGAGATGTCTTTATCCTTATTTTTTAAGACGTTCATTACTTTTGTTCCTTCAACTATGCCAAAATTTATAGCTTTCTTAGTTAAATTTTGTTTTATATCTTCCAATGTTTTTTTGTAATCTGTATTTTCTTTGTCCAATTTATTAATAAAAAACAGGCAAGGCAAACCCTCTTTTCTTAAAATTTCCCAAGCCTTTTCCGTTCCTACCCCCACCCCTTCAACCGCGTCAACCACAACAACAGCAAAATCAGCTGCTCGGGCAGAAGTTACTACTTCACCAATAAAATCAAGATAACCGGGAGTATCTATAAATTGTAAAGAGCTGCCTTTGTAATTAACATTTAAAACCGCTAAATTAATAGAACTTTTTCTTTCTTTTTCATCTTCTTCATAATCACTTAAGGATGTCCCGTTATCTACTTTTCCCAACCGGCTCACAGCCCCGCCTTTAAAAAGTAAACTTTCAACCAAAGAAGTTTTCCCTGACTGAGCATGCCCGCACAAAAGAAAAACTTTTTTCTTTGTTAAGTCATCAGCCATAAATCCTCCTAAGATAGATCCCCCCTGCCCCCTTTTTAAAGAGGGAGAAAGAATTACGAATTTAGAATATAGTTATTTATTATAGTAGAAATACAGGCTTTAGTCAATGTTCCTGCCGAATTTTTTGTTT
>JBDRIY010000082.1:0-30301 GCA_043815445.1 Candidatus Omnitrophota bacterium | reverse complement strand
TCTGTGCGGTGCTTCCTACCAATCTTTTTGCCAGAAGAAATCTTTGGGATTGGCTTAACGCGCCGTTTCATCAAAAATCGGATAAACCACCGGATAGTCAGTTAAAACTGGCTTTCGGCTAATTTGGACAGTTGTGATTGTCCATATATTATTAATAAGAGAAGATTCCTGATAATAATCTTCATTATTTCTAATGAATTCTGAACCTAGTAGATAATCTTCATGAGCTTCCTTAAGCAAGATTTTAGCCTCACTTAAACGGCTGCCATCGGTTAGATTACCTATACCAGAATAAAAATTAATAATATCATCTTGAAAACTTAAGGTATTTGTTCGCGATTTAATAAAAGTATCATAAGTATCTACATTAAAATCATAACTGCAAATAATATAAAGGGCAGATTTAACTCTTTTAAGAGCAGATTTCAATAAAGAAATATCTCCGTAATCAATCTCAATATTATTGGTTGTACCGTATTCTTCAGGCGTTAACATTTGAGTAAACCCATTTTCCACAGTAAAAAGGTTGTCTATCATACTATCTATATGGGGAATAATAAGGGTGATAATGTGCTGTTGTATTCCTTGTGTTTCTAAAAGTTTCCTGGGCTCAATAGGATTATCAAGAAGTACTCCTAAGCTTATAAACTTGCTTGGGGTTAGTTTATGCGAAGACAGCCTCTCTCCCTGCAGAGAATCTTTTAGTTCTATCAGCGCTTCTCTAAATCGATCCTCGTTATTCAAATAATCCTGAACGCCATCTTCTCCACTATACTTAACAAAACTTATTAGGTCATCGCTTTGGTCATCATTCTCCAGTCTAATAAAATCAGATGCGTCAATGTAATGCTGAACAGCCTCTATCAAAACTAGTTTAATATCTCCTAACACCTCTCTATTTCTTAAGCTGAGTAACGAAGGGTATTTATCAATGATATCTCTTTTAATATCTATATCTTGACTGGAAATTAGCCTTGGAGCATCAGCATTATCAATGTCTAAATCATATACGAACATGCTTGATAACATTGCCTCAAAAAATTTTATAACTGCCTTAGCGCAGCAAACATCTCCATAATCAATCTCAACCGTCCCGCTGCTCCAAAAAGAGTTAAACCGAAGTTGCTCATTAAAGTTAGGCTCTACGTTCTCTAAACAAGAAAAAGATAAATGTAACTCTGGTATAAAATGATTTTCTAAATATTCCTGTATTTCTGAAAACAATAGTGTGCTGTCAGCAAGCGTAGGATTACCAGCCTCATTAACAGGAATAGTCGCGGTCCAATTTAAAAAATCCCTGCCCTCTTTGGTCAGGCCCAAACGATCTAATAGTTCTTTAACACTATCAAGGCTCCCCGAATCAGGACCGTCTTCTTTAGACATTAGCATAGCTGGGATACGCGTCATGCCAAAAAATAAATTTACCTCTTGATTTTTAGGGGCTAAATCTAATGCACATTTAAAAAAACGATTTGCTTCTACGATATCACCTTCTTCTAAAGCTGATTTGCCCTTTTGGATAAACTCGTTTGTTTTTATTTCCACAACAGGAAACTGTTCTATTATTCCAATTGCTTTACGTAAAATATAAGATGCATCATAAGCAGTTACTTCACCATTACCAGTTACATCAGCAATTACTAGCTGTTCTGCATCCAGATTGGCTGCTTCTATTGAATAATCAATAACTAATTTTGCATCTGAAAAAGTGATCTCTTTATCACCATCTACATCGCCATATAAACATTGCGACAAACACTTTTCTGCAGGTAAAGTTAATAAAGCACTGACAGTTAAAATTCCTAAAATTTGAATTACTTTTTTTCTAAACATTATATTTATTGAATATACTTATCACAGGAAAACTTGGCTAAATAAATATCTCCAGAAAATCCTTTGCCTTTAACCACCTTTTCTTTGTCCTTAAAATTAAATTCTTCCTCGCCCAACAATAATCTATCTTTATAAAGAAATTTGACTTTATTGCTTGTCAATTTGCAGCCGTTGCCCGAAATAATCTGAACATTTCCCCAAAGAGTAACATCTTTTCGGAAAAGGTCTATTACCGCATAATCGCTATCAATAACAGAAGATACCTCATTGTTATTATAAAAGGCCAACTCTACTTTTTCCATATTAGCAATTTTAAAAATACCCATCTGAAAAAAACCAATTTTCCTATTCTCGATAGTCGCCTTATCAGCCTTTAGACGAAAGCATTTTTCCCCTCCCAAATGTTCTTCAAAAGAAAAACCCACAAAATTAGGAGCGTTAGCCTCTGATTCTTCTTTATGAACTGCCATAGAAAGATGTTGAGCATCCCTGGACGATGTAACAAACACAGCAACACCCACCCCTACTATACAAACGGCTATCGCAATAAATACTAAATATTTCATATTTCCTTTTATACGTTACTATAAGATTATGTCAAGCTTTTTCTTAGGGAGTATAAAAACAGCTTTTAAAATTCTTTTGAATCAATATTCTTTAAAAAAGGTGATTTTTTACGTAGTCTTCTATCCCTTTTTCTAAAGAAAATTCGGCGGATGTTTTTAGGGTTTTTATTAGGAGGGTTGGGTCGGCTTCGGTGTAATCTTGGTACTTATCTTGGTAAGGATTATCAAAATAATCAATATTTAAGCTGGTTTTTAAAGCCTTGTTTAAATTAAAGATTATGTCATTAAAACTGCGGGGATTACCTGTTCCTACATTTAAAATCGCGCTTTTTTTGGATTTCAGGGCTTGAACAGTTATTCTGGCTACATCTTTAACGTAGATAAAATCTCTTTTTTGCTCACCATGTTTAAAAACTCGGGGATTTTTACCGGCTTTCATTTGAAGATAAAGTTGATAAGTCATACTTGCGGCGCTTCCCTTATGATATTCATTCGGGCCATAAACATTAAAATAACGTAGGCCGACAATAATTGGCGCGCCTTTTTTTTTCATAATTCTTTGAGTTTCACAGTCGCATAAATATTTAGAGTAAGCGTAAATATTGTGCGGCACTATTTTTTGATTTTCTTTCATCGGCGCGGTTCCTGAACCATACACGCCGGCACTGGAAGCGTAAACCAATCTTATTTTTTTACTTAAACAATAGCTCAATACATTCTTGAAACCCTTAAAATTAACCTTCATCATCTTTGTATCATCATCTAAAATAGTGTCAGTAATTGCCGCTTCATGAATTACCGCGTCTATTTTAGGCAGTTTTTTATAAATATTTTCATCTAAAATATCAGCGCAAATAATTTCAGCTTGAGTATCCAGTAAGTTTTTATAGCTTGAATGGGAAAAATCATCCAAAATAAAAACCTTCGCCCCTTTATCTTCTAAGATTTTTACAACATTGGAGCCGATAAATCCTGCTCCTCCGGTGACTAGAACTCTCATTATTTATTTCTCCCTATACTTTTCTAAATCTTCTATTCTCTGCTCTAGGCGGTGCAATACTTCGATAATCGGGTCAGGAAGCTTATTGTGGTCTAGGGTAACTCCGCTTACTCTCTTTTTTACAGTAGGAAGTATTATTCTTCCTGGAACCCCTACTGCGGTAGCATTTTCCGGAACATCATTTACAACTACTGAACCTGCGCCGATTCTAGCGTCATTACCTACTTTTATTGGGCCTAAAAGAGTGGCGCCGGTTCCAATAACTACATTATTTCCTATCGTAGGATGCCTTTTAGCTTTTTTCTGAGAAACTCCGCCTAAAACTACTCCTTGATATATTAAAACATCATTGCCGATTTCAGTAGTTTCTCCTATTACAACTCCCATACCATGATCGATAAAAAACCTTCGGCCGATTTTCGCTCCGGGATGAATTTCAATACCAGTTAAAAACCGCCCTAATTGAGACAGAAATCTTCCTAATGTTTTCAAGCCTCTCTGCCAAAGCCAATGAGAAATGCGGTGTATCCATATAGCTTGTAAGCCTGAATAACAAAATAAAACTTCAAGGATATTCCTCGCAGCAGGGTCCTCCTTAAAAGTCGTCCCAATATCCTCTCTCATCCATGACAGGATCTTCATGCAACACCTATTTAACCTAAAAAATCTAAATCCAAATCACAAAGCCCGAAATTCGAAACAAATGAAAAAAATGGAGAAAATTCTAAATGTTAATAAACCCCGTATCCATTTAAAATTTCGTATTTCGGATTTGTCCTTCGACGGAGTTTACCCTGAGTATTCCCGAAGGGCTCAGGATGGTGAGTCTGTCGAACCATTTCGGATTTCGATATTCGGATTTCGGATTTATTCTTTTACCCTAACGCAGGTTTTGACCCTTTGTTTTTTTTGCGCCTTCTTCTCCAACGCATTTTTCTTTTAATTCTTTTTGGCATAGTATATAAAATAGTCTAAAATTGGCATTTTGTCAAGCTGCAAATCTCAAGCTACAGGCTGCAAGCCGCAGGCTACAATTTACAAAGCTTGAAGCCTTTCGAGATACTTTTTCAGTTTTCCAAACGCTTTTGCTCTATGACTGATTTTATTCTTTAGACTCAAAGGTATTTGAGCCGCTGTTTTCTTATATTCCGGTAGATAAAGCACCGGATCATACCCAAACCCGTTCTTTCCTTTTGCTTCCTCAGCTATCCCGCCCTTTAGCCTACCTTCAAAAGCTTTAATTACTTTCGCGCCTTTTGCCAAAACCAAACAGCAGATAAAACTGGCTTTTCTTTCACTAACAGGAACCCTTTCTAATTTTTTAAGCAATTTTAAATTATTTGAACGGTAAGTAGCGGTTTTTCCTGAATACCTTTTAGAATAAACTCCTGGTTTGCCGTTCAAATATTCTACTTCAAGCCCTGAATCTTCGCCTAGTACATAATCATCTTTATAAACTTTGGATACCGGTAAAGCTTTTTTTTCCGCGTTTCCTAAAAATGTCTTCGCATTTTCTACTATCCTAAATTTTTTATCCAACTCCTCCAAACAAACAATAGGCAAACCAACCCCCTTCAAGATTTCCCGAATTTCCCTCAACTTCCCTTTATTTCTGGTGGCTATGATTAAACGCATAATATAATGTTATTTTTTTACAATCATAACGGGCGGACGCAAGGCCCGCCCCTACAGCGTAATTAAATCTTTAAATAAATTTTTCTCTATATCAATTATTTGTTCTATGCCTTTTCTCCCTAAATCTAAAAGAGAATTTAATTCTTGCTGAGAAAAAGAGCTTTGCTCTCCTGTTCCCTGAACTTCAATAAATTCTCCAGAGCCTTTCATTATAATATTCATATCTACTTCAGCTCCGCAATCTTCATTATAATTTAAATCTAAGAGAAGTTCTCCTTTTAATATACCGACGCTTATCGCCCCTAAAAAATTAGTTATACATACCTCCCCGATCACTCTCTCTTTAGAAATCTTGTTGATGCAATCAGCTAAAGAAATAAAACCTCCCACAATCGAAGCTACCCTTGTTCCGCCATCAGCTTGAATCACATCACAATCAATCCAAATCGTACGCTCGCCTATTTTTCTTAAATCAATTACACTTCGTAAAGCCCTGCCGATAAGCCTTTGAATTTCCATATTTCTGCCGGATACCTTGTCGCGCCCAACTCGGTTTTGAGTAGCCCGAGGCAACATTCTATATTCAGCGGTAAGCCAGCCTCTGCCGGAATTTCTTAAGAATAAAGGCACATTTTTTTCTACTGTAGCGGTACAAATCACCCTTGTGCCCCCCATTTCAATTAAACATGACCCTTCAGCGTATTTAATAAAATCCCTCTGAATATTAATTCTCCTTAATTCATCAAGTTTTCTTCCGTCATTACGTTTCATTCCCTACCTCCGCTGATATTAATTATTAAGTAACGGACAGGCCACGGCCTGTCCCTACACATTTTTATTTTCATTAATAAATACCATTTCCCTTTAAATCTATGGCTACGATTAAAGGGAAATCTTTTACTTCTAATTTACATATTGCTTCCGGGCCTAACTCTTTAAAACAAACTATTTTTTTAGATATAACTTTTTTTGCTATTAGCGCTCCGCAGCCGCTTGGCGCGGCAAAATAAACTGCTTTATATTTACCAATCGCTTTTTTCACGAAATCCGCCCTTGGGCCTTTTCCAATCATTCCCAAAAGGCCTTTCTTTAGTAACGGTTCAGTAAACTCATCTATTCGCGAAGAAGTAGTTGGCCCGCAGGAACCAATAATTTTTCCTTTAGGAGTTGCTGTGGGCCCGCAATAATAAATGATTTGATTTTTCAATTCAAAGGGCAATTCCTTTTTTTTCTCTATCAACTCAACCAACCCCTTATGCGCCTGATCCCGAGCAGTATAAATAACTCCTGACAATAAAACTTCGTCACCAGCTTTTAAACCTAAAATAACGTTCTTAGCTAACGGAGTTTTATTTTTTTTCATAACTTTTTTTAAAATCCGAAATTTGTTTCGGATTTCGATATTCGGATTTCGAATTTATACATACACTTGCACTTCTCAGTGCCCAACAACTGATATTAACTCCTACTGGTAATCCCGCTATATGAGTAGGTGATTTTTTAATTTTTACTGCTAAGCAGGTTGAATTTCCTCCTAAACCCATAGGCCCAATTCTTAAAGAATTTATTTTCTCAACTAATCTTTTTTCTATCTTATATAAATCTTTGTCTAAGTTAGGCTTAGTAACGTCATCAAGCAAAGATTGTTTAGCTAATAATAAACTCTTATCAGCTGTACCTCCAATCCCAACTCCTATAATAAAAGGCGGGCAAGCTGCCGGCCCTGCTTGCTTGGCGCATTCAACTATAAAATCCTCTATCTGTTTTAATTCTGCTGTAGGATTAAACATCTTAAGCTGAGATTTGTTTTCACTTCCAAAACCTTTAGGAAATATAGTAATTTTCAAGCCTTCCTTAAAAGAAGAAAAATCAAGATGACAAATTGCCCCCGCATAAGAAGGCTGTCCTCTTTTTAAGGGGTCAACTATAGACGGCCGTAGATAATTTTTCCTATAAGCAGACTCAACACTTTTTTTAATAAGGTCAAGAACAGCAAAGTTAATATTTATGCCTTTGCCTACTTTAATAAAAATTATAGGCAAGCCTGTATCTTGGCATATTGCTAAATTTTCTTTTTTGGTAATTTCAGTATTATCTAAAATCCAACCTAAAGCTAATTTAGCTTTTTTATTTTTTTCAATTAAATACGCTTTTTTGAGAAGCTTTAAAACATCTTTCCTTAAAGAAAAATTAGCTTCAGCGGTTATTCTTTCTACTTCTTGTTTTATTTTTTCTAAATTCATCTAAGGCCTAATTCTTTATGGAGTTGAGACATTATTTTAGTATTAACTCCCCTTTTAACACAGATATTTTGGAATTTTTGTAATTTATCTCTTAACAAATCCTCAAAAGGATTTTGGGGTTGTAAAATAAATTGGGTATCATTACGGGCGGAGACAAGCCCCACCCCTACGGTTTTGATTAGATCTATACATTTAAAAATATCGCTTATTTCTGTTGTGCTGGTAATAACTGCTTTAATGAATACTTCTTTTTGCAGGGCAATTCTTAAAAATTCTTTATGCACTAACCATAAATCTCTACACATAGTGGATGAAGGAAGTTTGAAATCCATAGCGATTATATCAATATTACCTATAATTTTCTCCAAATTTTGGTATAAGGTTCCATTGGTCTCCAGATAAACCATTCTTCCTTGCTCTTTCAGCCTTTTTGATAATTTTTTTAAAAAATCTAATTGTAAAAGAGGCTCTCCTCCGGTTAAAGATACGGCACCGCACTCACCAAGAGCTGCTATCTCCCCCAACAACTCCTTAAGATTTTTTTCCTCATAACTAATAAATTCTGTATCACAAAAAGTACACCCTAAATTACAACCAAAGAACCGTACAAATATCTGCGTGGTTCCCTGGTAAGGGCCTTCGCCTTGAATACTTTTAAAAACTTCTGATATTTTTGCTTTCATTCCATGAATTGTAGTTTGTAGTTCGTAGTTTGTAGTTCGTTTATTCCTAGTTCTTTAAAGGCTTTTATTCGGAATTTACAGCTGTCGCATTTTTTGCAGGGTTTAGCGCCTCCATTATAACACGACCAGGTATGCTGAAAAGGAACGCCTAATTTTAGGCCTAACTTTATTATATCTTTCTTATTTTTATTAATCAAAGGTGTAATTAATTTCATGCCTTTATCTTTGATGCCTAAATTAACTGCTTTAGCGAAACTTTTAAGAAACTCCGGCCGGCAATCAGGATACCCTGAATAATCTTGAGTGTGCGCTCCGATAAATACTGCCTTAGCTTCTATGCTTTCAGCTAAGGAAAAAGCATAGCTTAAAAAAATTATATTTCTTCCGGAAACATAAGTAACGGGTATTTCTCTGCTTCTAAGCTTTCTATCAACAGGAACCTTAATCTTTTCGTTGGTAAGGCTTGACTTTGCCCAGCTTAAATCTATTTTTAAAACACGGCAGCCTATTCTATTCAATTTCGCGATTTGAACAGCCCGCTTTATTTCATTTTTATGGCGTTGGCTATAATCAAAAATAAGGGCACTAAGCTTATAACCCTTATTTTTAGCGTAATACAAAGTTACCGCTGAATCAATCCCGCCCGATAAAAGTATTACTCCTCTCTTCATTTATGCTTGTCCCTATAAATAGCGCAAGAATTATCTGTTTCCCACACCCCGATTTCTTCCAGCAAGCACTCCTTCTTAGAAATTTCTCCCTTTAATTGAATAAAAATATATTTCGCTATTTCTTCGGAGCTGGGGTTATGTTTTTTTCCGCCAGAGGCGGATCCGCCTTTAGCGGAAAAATAACTCAAATCATTAAGCGTTTTATGATCAAGTTTTTCAAGTATGTTTACCGTTATTTTTTTTAAATCGCTAAAATCCATAACCATACCTAAAGAATTGAGCTTTTTCGATGAAATGATTACTTCCACCTTCCAGTTATGGCCGTGCATAGATTCACATTTGCCTTTATAACCTCGAAGAAAATGAGCGGCGCTAAAATTAGAAATAATCTTTATTTTATACATTGATAACTGTTGGCTCTTTAATATCTTTTTTTAAAAATAGTTTTGCCAGCTTAGCAAACTGACAAGGTTCGTCCGTAACGTAAAAATACTTTTCTCCCGGCGCGCGTTTTTTGTTAAAAAGGTTATTGGCTTTCAAAGTTGACTGGACATGTAAAGCTGTTTCTTTTGCTGAATCAATAATATCTGTTCCTTTTAGATAAAGCGCTATTTGTTCTTTAAGCAAGGGGTAATGCGTACACCCTAAAATTAAAGTATCTATTTTTTTATTTTTAAAATCTTTTAAATACATATCTAAAGCTTCTTCCACTATCCTTCCTTTTAAAATCCCCTCCTCAACCAAAGGAACAAAAAAAGGGCAGCTTTGGGAATATACTTTTGACTTTTTATCAAGCTTAGCGATTTCCATCTCATAACTACGGCTTTTAATAGTCGCATTTGTTCCAATAACTCCAATTTTTCTCTCAGTTTTCAGCAAAGCTTTTCTTACCCCAGCTTCAATAACACCTAAAATTGGTATGTTAAAAATATCTACTAAGCGGCTTAGAGCCAAGCTGGAGGCTGTATTACAGGCAATTACCACCATTTTTACCTTTTTTTGTAATAAAAAAAGTATACTTTCCGTACTGAATTTTATAACTGTAAATTTTGATTTATTACCATAAGGTACTCTTGCTGTGTCGCCAAGATAAATTATATCTTCATAAGGCAGGAGTTCTTCAACTTCCTTTAAAACAGTGAGCCCCCCTACTCCGGAATCAAAAATACCTATTGGTTTATTGTTCATGTTTTTATTAACGGGACGGGGTAAGCCCGCCCTCCACAGGATTACTATCAAGGTTATATCGCTTCTTTAAAGAAGATATTGACAAGGCTATGATTTCAGCTATCTGTTTTTGGTAATGCTGTTGACGTAGAGCTTTTTCTTCATATTGATTAGTTAAATAACCCATTTCAACCAGCACCGAAGGCGTACGGGCGTATTTTAAAACATAAAAACAAGCTTTTTTCGGCGGCTTAGTTTTAAATCCTAAATTTTTAAAATTAAAATAAAGAATATTTGAAAATTCTACTGAAAAAGAATAGTTTTTATCAATCAGCATATCCCAAAGAATAGCTTTGGCATCAAAGGTAATATTTTTACCTCTAAAACTTTCTGTTTCTGCTATCTTAGCTGAGCGTTCACGGCTATTAACCTGCAAAGGAGAAAGATAGTAAATCTCTAAGCCCTCCACCTTGCTGGAATGGTTAGCATTAGCATGAATGCTTACACAAATATCAGCATTATACTTTTGGGCAATGTCTATTCTTTCCTGCAAGGAAAGAAAAACATCTTCTGTCCGGGTTAAGAATACTTTAAATCCCTGTTTTTCTAATTTTTCTTTAAGATATTTTGAAACCTTAAGATTTACGGTTTTCTCTTTAAAGCCTGAGGCTGAAATAGCGCCAGGATCTTTACCGCCATGGCCAGGATCTATAACAATAGTCTCTACAGAAAAAAGCGGTTTAAAAGAAGTAAAGCTTTTTGAAGAAACTATTTTTTCTAATTGGCGCGGCAAAAATATTTTACCCTTAAAGTAAACCGGAGCTTTTTTAAGATAAAAAACCGGCCCGTTAAAAGAAGCTACAAGAGAATTTAAAAGAACTTTTATTTCCCCATCCCTTGAGCTTATTCTTAGGACATCGTCTATAGTGTCAAAATGATATTCAAAATTATACTTTTCACAAAAACTTTCAATATCTATATAATCCGAAGCAGTAACATTTCTTAAAGTACTTCTATGATGAGTTGCGGCGCAGCCGGATAAGAATACACTACACACCGCGAATTGCAAACCGCAAGCTAAAAAAACTATTATCTTGAAACTGGAAACTTTAAATTTACGGCTTGTTCTCATAACCCCAGAATAAACTTTCCAATTTCAAAATATATTAAAATACCTATTACATCCACAAATGTAGCAATAAGCGGGCCGCTCATAAGAGCAGGATCCAATTTTAATTTACGAAAAATAATAGGAAGCCCCGCGCCTAAGGTTGCCGCGAGAAATATAGTCAAACCCATAGAAATACCTACAGCGGCGCTTAACAGCCAATTTTTTTGAAGAATAACCGCTATTATTGATCCTGCTAAGGCTAAGGCTGTTCCCATAAATAATCCCATAAGAGATTCTCTGAAAATAACTTTAAAAAAATCTTTAACTTTGATATCGCCTATCGCTAAACTCCTTATTACCATTGTTGCTGACTGAGTTCCGGTGTTGCCCCCCATGGCCACTAAAATAGGCACAAAAAAAGCTAAAGCAACCATTTGTTTAAGCGCTTCTACGTGCCTCATCATTGTTAAGGCTGTTATGGTTTCAAAAATTATAAGAACAAAAAGCCAAAAGCTTCTTTTCCAGATAAGTTCAAAAAAATTAGCTTCCATATAAGGTTTTTCAACTGGTAAAACCGCGGCTATTTTTTCAAAGTCTTCAGTAGCCTCCTCTTCCAAGACATCAACTAAATCATCAAAAGTAACAATCCCTAAAAGCTTATCATTATGATCTACAACCGGAAGAATAATCAAGTCATAACGCTTAAAGATATTTGCCGCTTCTTCCTGATCAGTAAGAGTTGTTACCTTAATTACGTCTTTAAACATTATTTCCAAAATTTTAGTTTCGGGTTCGGCTAAAACAATCTTCCTTAAGGAAACTATACCTATAAGTTTTTTTTGATTATCTAAAACATAACAGTGATATATAGTTTCTTTTTCAATACCTACTTTACGTATGTGCGTAAGAGCATCTTTAACACTCATATCTTCGTAAAGCTGAACAAAATTGGGAGTGATAAGCCTTCCTACGCAGTCAGCGGGATAATTAAGTATATCTATAGCGATTTTTCTTTCTTCGGGAGAAAGCAGGTTTATAAACTTTTTAACAAATTCCGCGGGCATCTCTTCAAAAAGTTCAGTTCTATCATCAGGAGACATCTCATTCAGAATTTCCTTTATCTCCTTGCTAGTTAAGCTATTAAGCATTTCCTCTTCTTCTTCAATTGAAAGGTATTCAAATACATCTATAGCTTTAGCGTAAGAAACAAGCCTAAACACAAAAAGTTTATGCGAAGCTACTGAAAATTGACTAATAAGATCAGCGATATCTTCAGGATGGAGAGGGAGCAAAGCTTTAACTTGAATATATTCTTTTTGCTTAATTAAATCTTCAATCCTTTTAACAATGCCAATGTTTATCATAGCTAAACAATGCTCCTACGCCCTCTTGGTATTGCTTTAATCGCGCCGTTAAGGCTATCGATAACTGTATTTTCATCAATAGTATTATAGCGGTCAATTATTGCCTTTTTAATAATACAATTTTTTTTTACATGGGTAAAATCCATAATTATTGAATTTTCTATCAAACATTTTTCTTCAATTAACACTGATCTTCCTATAATAGAATTTTTAATCTTTGCTCCAAATATCTTTGTTCCTTCGCAAATAAGAGAATTTTCAATCTCAGCACCGGCTGTATAAGCTGGAAGGCAATTTAAACTTGAAGCGTATATGGGCCAATATTGATTATCTAAATCAAATACGGGTTTTCTGCCTAATAAATCCATATTAGCCTGCCAATAAGAAGATAAGGTGCCTACATCCTTCCAGTAATATTTAAGCTCATGCTTTTTTAGAAAAGGGACACGATTTTTAGAAAAATTATAGGCAAAAACTCTTGCTTTATCTTTAATTAAATGGGGAATTATATTCCGGCCAAAATCACTCATTGATTTTTTGCCTGAACCTTTATTTAAAATTTGAAGAATAAATTCAGTATCAAATATATAATTTCCCATAGAAGCAAAAACATCTTTATTTTTTGAAATTGATGGTTTTTCCCGAAAATTTTTAACTCTTAAATCGCTGTCAGTGTTTATCACTCCATATCGGCCGGCTTCTTCAGCTTGCATAGGTATAGCTGATATAGTTACTTGAGACTTTTTCTTTATATGATAATTTACCATCTCTTTTATATTCATGCGGTAAATATGATCACCGCTGAATATAGCCACGTATTTAGGCTTAAAATCGTAGATAAGATTAATATTCTGATATATAGAATCAGCTGTTCCTCTATACCAATGCTGTGTGCCTTCTTGTCTCATCTGAGGGGGGACTACAGTAATAAATTGTTTGGGCGAAATCGCGGACTCACGCCAACTAGTGCGTATATGCTCTATCAGTGACTGAGATTTATATTGGACTAGTACATATATAGAGTTAATTTCTGAATTTATTAAATTACTTAAGGCAAAATCAATGGTCCGGTATTTTCCGCCAAAAGGAATCGAAGGTTTGGTTCTTTCCAAGGTTAAAGGTTGTAATCTCTCGCCTTTTCCTCCGGCTAAAACAAAAGCTAAAACATTATTTTTAAAGCTTTTCATAAAATCTCCCCGGCCTTAGTTAAAGAAAACTTAGTTGCCCAAGGCCCAATAAGTTCAAAAATAACTGTGCTGGCAATAGTGATAGTAAGAATTTTATCTCCCCAAGGCCCTCCAATAGCGTGTTTTGCTACTAAAGCGCAGGCTAAAGCTACGCCAGCTTGAGGTATCAAGGCTATGCCCATATATTTTTTTATCGGAATTGAAGCATCTGCTATTTTCGCGCCTAAAAAAGCTCCGGCAATCTTGCCTATTGCCCTAAAACATACGTATCCTAAAGTCAATGTTATAGCTACTCCTAAAACACCGATCTTCAAGCTAGCTCCGGCTAAGACAAAAAATATTAGATATAAAGGTGTATCGATTTCCCGAAGAGAGTTAAAAAACTTAAAGCTTTCTTTATTAGAGTTAGCTAAAACTGCTCCAAAAAACATACAAGATAATAACACCGAAAAATTAAAAGAAATAGACAAGCCTATAATCAATGCCAAAAAACCAAAAGTATGAATTAGGCGTTCCTTCGCTGTATTAACAAGGCCCGTGAATTTATTAAATATCAAAGCTATTATCCCTCCCAGAGCAAGAGAACCTATTATCTCTATTAAGGCCTTAAATAAATCCCTGCAAACACCTAACATGCAACCATTACCGTTTAAAAATGACTGAGCCAAGGATAAAGATAATCCAAAGATTACAAGAGCCCAAGCATCATCTATAGCTACAATACCTAAAAGAGTGTCTGTAAATTCACCTTTACTTTTATACTCCTGAGCCACCATAACTACAGCTGCCGGAGCTGTAGCAGCCGCTATTGCCCCAAATATAAGAGCGATATAGAACGGCTGGCCGAACAATAACCAAACAGCAAGAGTTACCAAAACCCAGGGAAATAAAGACGCGCTAATGGAAATGCTAGCCACAGCCCTTCCTACTCTTCTAAGAGTAGTTAAAGAAAAACTCTCTCCCAGGCTAAAGGCAATCATGCCTAAAACAAGGTTAGAAAAAAAATTCGATATGGAAAGAAAATCTTTAGAAATTAAGTTAAGAACTCCCGGAGAAAGCAGGATTCCCAAAGCAACATAGACAGTTATAGTAGGAATTTTTAGCTTCCGGGTAAGGCGGGAAGAAAAAAAACTCAATATGAATATTATTGCTAAACTTAAAATCGGGTTGTTTATCATCAAGCTTAAAGTTATACAATTTCTTTTTCCTTAAACATTTGCCAAATAATATCAAAGATTCCCAACATCCCCACAATCTTGCCTTGTTTAGTTATAACCGGAAGATGTTCTTTATTGTTCAAGCGCATAATTTTGTAAGCTTCTTCTAAGGAGGTGTCTTGATCAATAGAAATAAAATTAGTATCTAGAATATCATCAACTATCAAAAGTTCTCCCATAGAGGGAACAGGATCTAAATCAAACAAATCTTCATCTATTTCCATAAAAGGAACATTTTTGAATAATTTCGCTTGTTGAGGCCGCAATAAATCCAACAAGTTCTCCGAAGAAACTATCCCAAGGAGAATCTTGTCTTCATTAACTACTGGAATAAGGGGGTGGGAATTAAACCCTTTAAAAATATCCAAAAGCCTTCTTAGCGTTAAAGACCTTTTAACTGTTATGATCTCCTTTTTAGCTATTTCAATTACTTTCATATTCTCGATCCTCGATTCTCGCCTGTCCCGCGGCGAAGCTTTACGGGGATACTCGTTTTTCGATACTCAATATTCTCGAGCTATCTAGTATCGTGTATCGAGTACCTATCATTATTTTTTTTCAAACTTCTTTACTACCTCAATAATCTCTGCCTCAGTATCAGCTAAAATAAGCGCTTGCCTGAAAACGTTGTTCATAAGCAATTTAGATAACTCCGCTAAAATCCTCAAATAAAGATTTAACTCAGCTGGATCAGCGCCCATAAGAAAAACTAAATTAACTTTTTCCGCGTCTAAAGATTTAAATTCAATACCTTGTTTGGATTTTCCAAAACCTATCACAAATCCCTTAACAGAATCAGTACGGGCGTGAGGAATACCTATTTTATTGCCTATTCCCGTAGATCCCAATTCCTCCCTTTCTAAAACATCTTGGACAAACTTATTCTTGTCTGTCAGTTTACCGCCCTCGGCTAGCTTTTCAGCAATCTCTTTGATAGCGCCTTTTTTATCTTCAGCTTTTAAATCCATTACACAAAATTTATCCCGCAAGTAATTCGAAACTAACATTTTTCCTCCTTCTACCAGTCGTGGCGAGCCGCTCTCAATGCTGCCAAGCTAATTAAATATATGATTTTACATTCTTTATTAAGCCGTAGCATAAAAGTTTATCATCTTCCTTTATGGTATCTTGGGCATGAGGAAAAGAAATCAACTTATTTTTCCTCTCTATAGATAAGATTAAAATGTCTTTCTTTATAAAACCAGCTTCAGCTAAGCTAAGGCCGCACTCCTTGCTATTTTTAACCACGTTAAGCTGAGTAAGCCCGTATCCCTTAGGAAGATGAAAAAGCTCTTCCAAGGCTTTTTGCTGAACAATACCTCTGGCAACAACTCCTTTTTCTATAATTTTGTTTAAAGCCCGTGAAAAACCCTTTAAACTTATTATCTTATATAATGTGAAAACAATAGCTAATAAGGTAAAAACTTTCCACAAATCCGCGCCTAAACTATTTTTGCCAAAAGAAAGAAAAACTCCTCCCATTAAAGATACGATACCTATTTTACCAAAAACCATAAGTACAATAATGGTTTTCCTGCGAACTTTATCTTCTAAAATAGTCTCTGCTTCTTTAGTGGTAAAACCTGTTCCAGTAAAGGCGGATATCGCTTGAAAATTAGCGGTTTGTTCATCTAATCCGGTAAATTTCAAAATAACGGTAGCAATTCGGACAATAAAAAAGAAAATAATAACTATTCCTATTAAAGGTATAACTGCCGAAATCATTCCCATATTTCTCTTGTTTTATGGCGGACAGGCCGCGGCCTGTTCCTACCTTATGTTGTAAGCGAATTCAAGCAAAGTTTTTACTACAAAACCTCTTAAGAACATTATTATTAAGAAAGCTATGATAGGGGAAATATCAATTCCTATCTTAAAATTTAAAGGTAATGAGCGGCGTATCCAATAAAGAATCGGCTCAGTAGTTTTAAGTAAAAACTGAACTATCCCGTTATTAGGGTCAGGGCTTACCCAACTCATTAGCACCCTTATCAAAATAAGCCAGTAAAGAATATTAAGTATAATATCCAAAATACTGGCTATTGCTAAAAGGAAATTACTTAGAATAAACATCTTTAAATTACATTAATAGTTTTTCGCCTGCGCTGTAGGGACGCGGTTTCCGCGCCCGATTATTGAATTCGGGCGGGGGTACCCCGCCCCTACAGCGCATAACGTTTTTTCATTTATTATATAGATTATATGCCAATAATGAAGCCTTAGCAATGAATTTTTTTGCTCCTTGATGGCTGGCAGCATTTTTAGTCAAAATACAAATTATGTAATTTCCCGCCGGGCTAAAAACAATACCAGCATCGTGCACAACGCCCCGCTCAAGCCCGGTTTTATGGGCAACTACAGTTTCTTTAGGCAAATAATACGGTAGGCGGTCATTTACTTTTTGTTTTTTTAAAAAAGAAAGAGCCAAATAAGAAAACTCTTCGCTTATAAAAGTTTTATTATAAATTTTTTCAAGAATATGAGTAATATCTCTACTACTGGTATAATTTTCAACTCCTGAACTTCTCAGAGAAAAATCCATCATTTCTCTAACCAGAATAGTATCGGCTAATCCCAGTTCTTTAAAGCTCTTATTAATATAATCAAGCTCTACAAGTTCAATTACTTTATTAGCGGCAGTATTATCGCTTACTGTTATCATAAGTTCTAACAGTTCTTTAAAGGTTAATTGATGGGGCAGGCGGTATTTTTTCAATTTCCCTGATCCGCCGGTTATGTCTTCTTTGCGAATGAACACCGCGTCATTTAAGGAAATTTTGCCTTCGCTAACTGCCTTAAAAGCTGCCGCCAATATAGGTAATTTTATCAGGCTGGCTGCCGCGAATCTTTCTTCTTCCTTAAATTTTGACTCCAGCCCCCAAAAACCTAAATCTTTAACGAAAAAAGAATAATCTGTTTTAAAGCTTAAAGCTTGTTTTTCAATATCATTCTTTAAACTATGCTGAAACGTATAATTCCTATAAAGCTGAACCGCTTTTAAAGAAACTATTGCTAAAAGAGATATAAAAAAGATTACCGCGGCAAAAACAAACCTTTTATTCATATTTAAGCATTCTTTCTTTAGGTTCTATTTTCCAAGGATGAGAAGCTGTAAGAACAGCAAAAAATAAGGTATAAATAAGCCAATCTCTGCCAATTAAAATTAATGATAATATCGGGTAACCTCCATAACTATGAGTAAATTCTTCAACCAAAGAAGATATTAAAATCATCAATAAAATCAAGGGAATTACAATTTTAACACAAATATTCCACCAACTCTGAACCTGCCAACTACTATAATGATTTATATGCTGGGCAAGCCGGTTTGCTTTATAAACCCAGCCCAAAACAATACATTCAAAAATTCCTGCTAAAACCAGCCCATATTGAGTAAGAAAATGATCGGTTATATCAAGCCAATATAAACCTCCTTGAGTCGCGAAAATTATACTTCCTAAAAATCCAAATACTGAGAGAGCCGAAACTACAGCTTTTCGTGAATAATGAAATTTATCAACTACACCTGAAGTAAAAGCTTCTATTATAGATATCGAGGAAGAAAGGCCGGCTATAACTAAACTTCCAAAAAAAAGCATTCCAAAAGCCTGCGCGAAAGCAGGTAAAAGGCTTATAGCTTTAGGAAAAGCCACAAAAGCAAGTCCTATAGATTCAGACACAACCTTATCAATTGGCTGTCCAGTAGTTTTGGCCATATACCCCAAAACCGCGAATACCCCAAAACCGGCAAACAAAAAAAAAGCGCAGTTAAGCCCGCTTATAATTAAGGAATCTCGGACAATTTCACTTTTTTTAGGAAGATAAGAAGCATACGCAATCATTATTCCAAAACCTAAACTTAAAGTAAAAAATATCTGGCTAAAAGCATCCATCCAAACTCTGATATCTTTAAGCCGGGTAAAATCAGGTTTTAGATAAACTATGATGCCTTGTTTTGCTCCGGGAAGGCTTATACCCCAAAAAACTATTGCCGCGGTTAAAAAAAACAAAAGGGGCATAAAAATCTTATTAGCTCTTTCAAGGCCTTTTTGAACTCCTTTAAAAACAATAATCCAGTTAAAAAACCACACTAACAAAAGTGAAAAAACAATAGGCGCGCGTAAATCCCCTATACTGAACGGCCCTTTGCTTATCATAAGAAATTTTTTAAAAAAGAAAGTATTGGGATCCTGGCCCCAGCTCAATTTACTGGAAAAAAAGAAAAAATTCAAACACCAGGATATGACTACAGAATAATAAAGAACTATACCAAACATAACAAATATTATCTGCCACCAGCCCAGCCATTCATACTTTTTAGAAATACCGGCAAAACTTGCCGGAGCTGAACCGCGCATTTTATGGCCCAAACCTATTTCTAGAATCATTAAAGGTATTCCCACCACAAAAAGAGCTATTAGATAAGGTAAAACAAATGCTCCTCCGCCATTCTTATAACAAAGATAAGAAAATCGCCAAATATTCCCTAATCCTATAGCTGAACCCACAGCCGCTAACAAAAAACCAACATGAGTCTTCCATTGCGGCCGATGATGCGCCATTAAATTGTTTTTCATAATAACCCCCTTATTGGTAGGTACTGTATATTTATTTATCATCGACTCTAAATCCGAAACAAATGGAAAAAATCCGAAACGTTAACAAACTTAGCCTCCGTTTAGAATTTCGTATTTCGGATTTGTCCTTCGACGGAGTTTACCCTGAGTATTCCCGAAGGGCTCAGGATGGTGAGCCTGTCGAACCATTTCGAATTTCGATATTCGGATTTCGGATTTATTAGCAATTTTTATATAATCCTCTAAAGATAAATCCTGGGGCCGTAAATTAGAATTGATTTCCGTATCTTCGGGCAGTTCTAAGCAGTTACTGATTTTTTTTCTCTTATTAGAAAAAGCTTTACGTATTATCTTAAAAAGAAACTCTTCATTCTTAACCTGATAAAGCGGCTGTTTGTAAAATTCAATCTCAATAAAAGAAGAATCAACTTTGGGCTCAGGCCAAAACGCTTTTGCCGGGATATTAAAAACTTTTTTTACCTTAGTGTAATACTGAACATAACAGCTTAAAAAACCATATTTTTTTTCTCCGGCGCGGGCTATAAGCTTTTGAGCGAACTCTTTTTGAAAAGTAAGGTAAGCTTTGTTTATATAGTTTTTATTTTGAATAAGATATTCTACGATAGAACTGCTTATACGGTATGGGACATTGCCGAAAACTATTAAATTATTCCCTAATTTCGAAATAGAAAATTTCAATATATTGCTATAAACGATTTTAATGTTATTTTTCTTATAAAACTTTTCTTTTAGCAAATTGCAAAATCGCCTGTCATATTCTATACAACAGAGCTGTTTTGCTTTCTCGCCTATATGTCCGCTGATTACGCCTTCGCCCGGGCCGATTTCAAGGACATTTTGTCCATCAATGTCAAGAGTATTACAAATCTTTTCAATATACTTCTTATCTCTTAAGAATACCTGGCTAAACGATCGTTTTAGTTTCATAGTTCTGGATACTAGCTTCTCTATACACGATACTAGATACTCGTTTTTTTAAATACTGATATTCCTGATCTAAAATCCAGATCCAATACCCAGCATCCAGAATCTAGGATCCAGGATCGAGAATCGAGCATCAAGGATCGAGCATCAAAGCTAAATTAATTGCCGCTTCCATTGACGCCGAAAAAGGCTTTTTTTCGGCTTTTATTAAATCAAAAGCTGTTCCATGCGCCGGAGAAGTTCTTATTATTGGAAGGCCTAAAGTCACATTTACTCCATCATAAAACGATAGCATTTTAAAAGGAATCATTCCTTGGTCATGGTAAGGACATAAAACACAATCATACTTTTGAAGGCTTTCCGGGATAAATAAAGTATCTGCCGGGTAAGGGCCGTAAATTTTTTTCTGGAACCTATGTATTGCTTCAGCCATTCTTCTTTCTTCGCTTTCTAAAAACGTATTTACTCCAGCATGAGGATTTAAGGAAGCAAAAGCAATCTTAGGATTTTTTACTTTGAATTGCCGCTTAAGCGAAGAATATACTAAAGAGAGCGCATCGTATATATTTTTTTCATTTAAAAAACAGGAAACATCCCTTAAAAGAATATGGCGGCTAAGTAAAATAACTTTTAAATTCTTAGAAGCCATCATCATCGCGAAATTATTAATTTTAAAATAGTTAGCAAGATATTCCGTGTGGCCGCTAAAATTATCTTCGGTAAGTTTAACTGCTTCTTTTGATAAGGGAGCGGTGACTATTCTTTTAATATTTTTTTGCTTCATTAATTTTAAAGCTTGATTAATATAGCTTAAAGAAGCAACTCCGCTAAGTTTAGAGGCTTGCCCTTTTTTTATTTTCTCAATCCCTTTAGTGTCTGCGTCAATTAAGTTAATCTTTTCTTTAACCTTTTTAAAAACAGAAAATTTTTCAAAAATTTTTCTATCTCCGGTTACAAAAAAATCAATATTTTTAAGCTTACTTTTATTCACAGCTTCAAGGGTGATAAAAGGCCCACACCCTGCGGGGTCTCCCGAAGTAATAATGATGCTTTTTTTACTCATAATATCTTTTTATTACGGCTTTTTCTTTCAGGCCTTTTATCCATTCGCTAAACGTCTTTGTAAATTCTTTATTCCATAGATAAGAATAAATCTGCTCTTGAACCTCTTCTAGAGGGTTTAGATGGGCTTCAACGGTTCTCTTTAAATATACTAGGCAAAACTCCGTCTCTATCTCAGCAATGGCACATTCCCCATCCTTAAGCCCCTCTAATATCTTCGCTACATCTTCTCTTAATTCTTCTTGGCTCGACTCTACTTCAAGCAGTATATCTTTATATTGTTTACACGCCTCCTCAATTCCTTTTGTTTGAACGAATTCTGATATTTCTTCCAAAACAACTTTTTCCTGTAATTTTGCTATATAAAAAATAAAAGAAGGCTTAGAGTAAAAGTTGTTCTCATTGGAAGTATAATAACTGCTTATTTGCTGAGGCGAAATATTGACAAGCGACCGGGCATATTTCTGTATCACCTCGCGCATAAGATATTGTTCGGTAATTTTTTCTTTAAGCAGGGTCACAGTCAGCCCTTTTTCGGCTAAAGACTGTTCAAAATGCTCTCTTGAAGGATAAGAAGCTATCATTTGCTTTATTTTATCATCTACTAAAAATCGGGGAATTTTTATATCATCTTTTTTAGCCTCAGCTAAAACTAATTTATCTTCTATGAATCTTTCAAAAGCATAGGCCTTAAAATCTTTATCCTCGCTTGAAGGCCTTTGATCCTCTAAAGAAAATTTTAAAGTTAAGACTTTACAATAATCATCTAAATCTTTAGAGGTTATAGCTTGGTCATTTACTTTGGCGATTATTTTTGTTATTTCCTGGGCTTGGACAAAAAAGTTAAGCGTGAAAATATTGGAAAAAAATAGGGTTAAACCAAAAAATATTATTTTAATTTTAAACTTCATAGCTTATTTTATTTTGTACAATTTTTATCCAACCGGCGCGTTTAGGGATTCTTGAGCTTTTCCAAAAATTTCCTTTAAGTATTCTATCTCTTTTTTTAAAAGACGGCAATATAAATCAAAGCCGACCATCCAGATAAAACCATGCTGTTGTTTACCTAAAATATTACCTGCTCCTCTTAACTCTAAATCACTCATAGCTACTTCAAACCCCGCGCCTAAATGAGAGAACTCTTCAATCATCTTTAATCTTCCGGCAGCTTCGCTGGCAATACTTTTTTTAGGAGGGATAGATAAATAAGCCCAAGCTTGTTTATTGTACCTGCCGACCCGGCCTCTTAACTGGTGTAAATCAGCTAAACCAAACCGGTGAGCGTCATTAATAATAATTGTGTTAGCACTGGGAATATCTATGCCTGATTCTACAATTGCCGTTGAAAGCAAACAGTCTAATTTCTTGTTAATAAAATCAAACATAATTTTTTCTATAATACACGAAGAAAGCCTTCCGTGGATAAGCCCTATACGAACACTCAGCGGTAAAGCTCTGCTTAAACGATTTTTTATTTTTTCTATTTCTTCAATACGGTTATGGATAAAAAAAACCTGCCCATCCCTGTCAATTTCCTTCATTATAATATCTCTTAAAATATTAATATCAAATTGAATAATTTTTGTTTTAACCGCCAGCCTTTGCTCAGGCGGAGTTTTAATTAAAGAAATCCCTTTTAAGCCTATTAAGCTCATATATAAAGTGCGCGGTATAGGAGTCGCCGACAAGACTAAAACGTCTACGCCAGCTTTAAGCTTTTTTATCTTTTCTTTATGAGCTACGCCGAATTTATGTTCTTCGTCAATAATTAAAAGCCCTAAATCTTTGAATTGTATATCGCTAGAAAAAAGGCGATGGGTTCCTACTATAATGTCAACTTTACCTTGTTTTAATTTTTCTACAATATTTTTTTGCTCTCCGGCAGAACGAAAACGGGAAAGCATCTCTACACAAAAAGGGAAATCTTTTAATCTTTTTAGTAAACTGGTATAATGTTGATAAGCAAGAATTGTCGTAGGGGCCAAAAAGATAACTTGTTTGGAACTCAGCATTGCTTTAAAAGCCGCCCTCATAGCTACCTCTGTTTTGCCATAGCCGACATCACCGCAAATTATTCTATCCATACAATTTTTACTTTCCATATCTTTTTTTACGTCAGCAGTAGCCTTAGCTTGATCTTGAGTTTCTTTATAAGGAAAGCTTGCTTCAAATTTTTTCTGCCAATCATCATCAGCTAAATATTGAAAACCTCCGGTGACCTCTCTCTGAGCTTCCATTTTTAAAATTCCTACAGCGAAACGTTTTATACCTTCCTGAGCTTTTTCCTTAATCTTTAACCACTCTTTTGTGCCTAAGCGTGTCAGTTGAGGATGTTTTGAGGCAAGATTAGTATATTTCTGGATGAAATGGGCCTCTTCCTTAGAAACATAAAGTTTATCTTTATTGGCATATTCTATTTCAAAATAATAACCTTCTTTGCCCTGCACAGTTAACTGCTTCATCCCTAAAAATTTACCAATACCATAGCGGCTGTGTACAATATAATCACCTTTTTTTACGCGTAAAACAGCATCTAAAGGCATATCTTCTGAGTTGTAACGTTTAGCTTTTTTTGAGTAAGGGATAATAATTAAAAGGCCGTAATTAATTAATTTTTTATGCAGATTTTTATCGTAGCTATAAATTTTTCCAACAAGATCAAACTCCCATTCCAATCTCAAAGGAAAATTAAAATTTACCGGGAAAACCTCTAAAATATCTCCCCGAACAGAAAAATCCCCTCCTTCAAGAACCGTATCCACTCTGTGATAGCCTAAAGACACAAGTTTTTCTTGAGCTTGAATCAAAGAAATATCTTTATGAGTATAAATCTTAAAAGTATCAAACATATCTCAACATTTTAGCCGTTACCTGTTTTGCTAAGTTTAGTATTTTAAACGTCACTTGGTTATTTTTTTCTTCAAAAAATTTTTATTGAAGTGTTAGACGCGGGATTTTCTAAAAAGGAGAACTAAGGGGGAGGCTATGTATACTGAAGAGTAGGTTCCGGCGATAATACCTATTAAAAGCGTGAAAGAAAACCCTTTTAGGGCATCTCCGCCTAAAATAAAAATCGAAACTACAACCAGTATCGTAGTGAAAGACGTGATCAGCGTGCGGGAAAGAGTACTATTTATAGCGGTATTAATTATATCTTTTAATGGCGCCTTGTGCATACGCGGCGATATTTCTCTTATTCGGTCATAGATAACAATAGTATCATTTATAGAATAACCGGCTATAGTCAATAACGCTGTAACGGTTAAGAGATTGACTTCATATCCAGCATAACAAAGGATACCCAAACTTATCAGCACATCATGAAAAAGAGCAGCCACCGCAGCAAAGGCAAAATCAAAATGCTTGAATCTAAAGCCGATATAGATAAGTATTCCTAATAATGAAAGCCCCATCGCAAGATAAGCTTTTTTGCGTAAGACTTTGCCTACAATTGGCCCGACTAAAGTGGCTTTAAGCTCTTGAACTTTTTCAAAATTATCTTCAAGGGTTTTCTTCAATTTTGAAGCAATATCATCCTTGCTTTTTACAATTACTCCTCCTTCAATATCTTTAAACTCCTGAATAATCAAGTCAGAAAATCCCTTTTCATTTAAAGTATTTCTTAAATCTTCTATCTTCGCCGAAGGAGTTATTTTATATTCTAAAACTTGGCCGCCTTTGAAATCTATACCATAAACTTCATCTTTTTTAGAATAAAAGTTAAACAAGCCCGCGGAAACCGCAACCAAAGATATCACTATACATAGCGTCCTAAATTTTATAAAATTAATTTTAGGTGATTTAACAAGTGAAAGCATTGTAAATTTCTTTAAGCGCAAATCTAAAAGAAGAGAAAAAATAGTTCTGCCTACAAATATTGAAGTAAATATACTGGCAATAATACCTAAAGAAAGAGTAGTAGCAAAGCCTTTTATAGGCCCGGTTCCATATATAAAAAGAAATAAAGCCGCGATTAAAGTAGTAATATTGGCATCAAAAATAGTGCGTTTAGCTCTATTAAAACCATTTTTAACAGCTATGCTTAAAGGTTTAGCTGTTTGCAGTTCTTCTCTTATACGTTCGTATATAAGAACATTAGCATCTACAGCCATGCCTAAGGTTAAAATCATACCGGCAATTCCCGGTAAAGTTAAAGTTCCTCTAAAAATTTGTAGGCCGGCGAGAATAAACAGTAAATCTAAAACAAGGCATACAACTGTAACCAACCCTCCCAGTAAATAATAGATTAAAACAAAGAAGACTACTAATCCCGCGCCTAAAAGTATCGAATTTATTCCTCTGTGTATTGAATCAGAGCCTAAAAGAGGGCCTACGCTTCTTTCTTCTTCAACCGACAAAGGAACAGGAAGCGCGCCTGAATTAAGAACTGAGGTAAGCAGCCTAGCGTCTTCTAAATCAAAATCTCCGGTAATTTGGGCTTCACCGCTTAATATCGGCTCTCTGATTGAAGGAGCACTCATCACGCTTTCATCAAGAACAATAGCCAGCCTTTTACCTATATTTTCTTCAGTAACTTTAGCAAATCTCTTAGATCCTTCAGCAGTTAATCTCAGTTGAACTTGAGCCACTCCATAGGAATCAAAGCCTACAAAACTTTCCGCTAAATCCGAGCCGGCAAGAGAAGGTTCTTTTTCAAGCAAAATATTTGATCTTTTATATTCTTTTAATTCATAGCCCTGAGGAACCTCGCCTTTTATAGCTAATGAAAGTTTTTCGCTGTCATCTTCAACGAGTTTAAACTCTAACTTCCCCACTTCTTTTAGCTTATCTACTATATCCCTATTTATAACTCCCGGAACCTGAACAAGGATAGAATTTCCTCCCTGCACTTGGATAGATGTTTCTTTAACCCCATAAGCATCAATACGGTTTCTTATCTTTTCAACTGCCGCGCTAACAGCATCTGAAGCTTTATCAGCAGAAACCGCGGATGTATCCGCGCGTAAAAGCACATACATCCCGCCTTTTAAATCTAAACCTAAATTTATGTTTTTTTCCAAGGGAAAAACATAAAAGATGCTAAATAGCGTTAAACCGAGAATAACACCAATTCTAAGTTTTAAATCAATCTTACGTATCATCTTAAAGCCTATATTCTATTTTTATACTTTTAGGTAAGCAACTGAACTTTTATCAATTTCAATTTTAACATTCTCATCAACTCTTAAGACAAATGTTTTATCTTTTATATTCACGATTACTCCGTGCACTCCCCCTACAGTAACAACCTCATTATTCTTCTTTAAATTACTAATCATAGCTTTATGTTCTTTTTGCTTTTTCTGTTGAGGCCGGATGATGAGAAAGTAAAAAACGAGAAAAATAAAAATTAAAGGGATGAAATTAAAAACTCCAGCGTTAGGATTAGGCTGCATAGTAAACCTCCTTGTATAATATGTTTCCGTTAATAATATTAATTGCTCTTTATCTTTTTAAAAAAATCTTTATATTTACCATCCCCGCCCAGCTTCTTCCAAGGAGAGGAGAAATAATCACCTTTTAACTATACCAAAATTTTTTATTTTTTCAAGAGATATTGAGCGCTTCTTATAAGACTCTCTTGCCCAGAGTAAGGCGGAGTAAAATTTAAAGACTGAATTTTTTCAATGCTATAAACGTTATCTCTTGAAAGAGTGCGTAATTTCCTTCCTATATAAGGCAAACTTAGTAACAAAGGCTTAAGAAAATTAGGAATAGTTAAAGGCGGCATGGCGCCTATAGCTTTGCTAAGAATAGTAAAAGCCTGCCTGGTGCTTAATACTTCCTTATCAGCAATGAAAAAAGTCCTCTCAAGGAACTCTTTTTTTCCTAAAGAAAAAATCATTACCTCAACTACATTTTCCACATAAACAAGATGAAACTTATTCTCAGCCTTACCTATTAAAGGAAATAATCTCAATTTTAATAAATAAAGTAAAAATTTTAAGGCGTGCGGCTCATCCTCGCCATAAACCATAGGCGGCCGGATAATTACTGATTGCAGGCCTTTTTTTCTATATTCTAAAACTATTTTTTCAGCTTTTATCTTTGATTCTCCGTAAGGATTTGTAGCTTTATAAGGTAAATCTTCAGTTAAAGGCACCTCGTCGTTGCCGCAAATAACAGCTACTGAACTCAGATAAACAAGCCGCTCAATTCCCAGTTTAAGGCATAATTCACATACATTCTCAGTCCCTTCCACATTTGCCTTTTGCAGTAACTCTAACGGCTTATTATCAACATAAGCGGCACAATGAAACACAAGATCAATCTTATATTCTAAAACTTTTTCCAGTGAACCCTTGTCAGTAATGTCAGCGTAAACAAACTGAACCCCCAAAGGCTTAAGAGTTTCAGCCTTTTTAGGATTACGCACTAAACAAAAAATATTATACCCTCCAAGCTCAGAAAGCCTGCGAACCAAATGCCTGCCAATAAACCCTGTCGCCCCAGTCACCAAAACATTCATGTTTTCTCCTTTTTAATATGTTATTTTTAATTTAACGAAAATAATAAAGGGGCCTGGTTATACCCGAATTTCATTTGATTTTATATTACCAATTCTATTGGGATTTTCAATATCAGATTGCCAATTTAACGGGTTATCGATTATATATTTACGGATTTTATTTAATGATTTGTCATTTCTGACCGATGATTATTATTTTTATGTTGTAGGGGCGGCGGGTGGGAAATTTTGGCATTTATTATTTTATTTTTATGGGTATAACATAAAAATCAGCGGCGGAAGCCGCGCGAAGCGCGGGTTACGTCCGCTGGATTGTATGGTTAGGCAATTATCTATTCATTTCTCTAATTCTCTATAATTTCAAATGAACTTAGACTCAACAAAAACATCCTTTGATCATTTTTAAACGAGTCCTCGTTAGATTGCAGCAAAAATGAAAAATAAGAATTTTCTTTTACGAAATTAATAACCTCGTGCGTTCGGATACCAGTATCTAAATTACCGAACATACAATAAGTCGTCTTTGTTTTTCCTGTCTCAAGTAGATCATAAAGATCCTCTTCGCTGAATTGGTTCAACAAGTCTGAACGGCTTTGTAGAAAAGGTTTCCATATTTCTAAATCATAGAAAATACCATTTTCTATCAGTTGAAGACCCGGATTTTGAATATATTTCCATATATTGGACTGAACTCTTGCATCATCGTTTATCGTATTTTTGTCTATCTTCTTCATCACCTCAATAATAATTTGGTTATTTTCTTGAGTTAATTTCTTGAAAATAACTCTCTCGGCAAAATTGTCTTTCTCAATAGTAGATTCTAACCAGCCATCTGGAGGAATATATTTTATATTTACTCCTACCAATTGATAGATTTTCTTTTCGTCTGTTTTATTTGAAGAAAGGATTATATTATTTTTTTGTTTATTTTCTTGGGAGTATAAAGAAATATTTTGTAAAGAAAGTAGGATAAGAAAAAAAAGTGTACTAAGTCTGATTTTAATATGTATATTCATTTTCTGCCTAACAGTTAATACACGAACGTCCAACTTATTTTAAAATACTCTTATTTTTTCTACATAACAAGAGAATTTCCTTTGAAAAACTCACTTTCTTTCGTATTGTATCTATAATATCAGTAAATACGTATTGCGTATAATATAAGAATTTTGGCAAAGCCATTCTAAATTGTGCCTATGAGCGAAAATTCATTTTTGAAGGTAAGCCGAATACCAGATATTATAATGTTACCTTTTAACCCTATTTTCCGTATTTCTTTATCAAACTAAGAGCGATGATGCTTCTTTGGATTTGGTTGGTTCCTTCGTAAATCTGGGTTATTTTAGCGTCGCGCATAAACTTTTCTATTGGATAATCGCGCATATAGCCGTATCCGCCGTATATCTGGACAGCATTAGTAGTAACTTCCATAGCCGTATCTGAAGCAAAAAGTTTTGCTGCTGCTGAGGCTGGGCCTACATCCTTATCTCCTCTATCAACCATATTAGCAACGCCATAAACTAAAGCCCTTGCCGCTTCAGTCTTGGTAACCATATCAGCAAGCATCCACTGTATTCCTTGAAAAGAGCTTATGGATTTACCAAACTGCACCCGCTGATGAGAATATTGAGTGGCTAATTCTAAGGCTCCCTGAGCAATTCCTACTGCTTGAGCGGCAACACCTGGGCGAGACTGGTCAAAAGTCTTCATTGTAGCAATAAAACCTGTGCCTTCTCTTAAGCCTAAAAGATTTTCTTTAGGAACTTTGACGTCGTTAAAAATAAGCTCGCCGGTTGTAGAAGCTCTTATTCCTAATTTTTCTTCTTTTTTGCCAAAAGTAAAACCTTCGGCGCCTTTTTCAACGATAAAAGCTGATACGCCCCTTGGGCCTCTGGCTTTGTTAGTGACAGCTATTACCGTATAGATTTCAGCATCGCCGCCATTAGTAATAAAATGTTTAGTTCCGTTTAAAATATAATTATCACCGTCTTTTTTAGCTGTAGTTTTTACTGCCGCGGCATCTGAGCCTGCTTCTGGTTCAGTTAAAGCAAAAGCGGTAAGTTTTTTGCCTGAAGCTATATCAGGAAGATATTTTTTCTTTTGTTCTTCGGTGCCGAAAAGCAAAATAGGAAACATCCCTAAAAATGAAGCCGCGTAAGCAGTAGCTACGCCTCCGTCAACCCGAGATATCTCCTCAGTAGCAATGCATAGCTCAAGAAGGCCGGTTCCCATACCTCCATAGCTTTCAGGTATACAAAGGGAAAATAAATCCGACTGGCCTAGAGTTTTAATTATTTCAGCCGGAAACTCTTCTTTTTCATCAAGTTCCCGGGAAAACGGCCTTATTTTTTCTTCAGCAATCTGGCGGCATAAATCCTTGAGCATCTTCTGATCTTCAGTCAATCCATAATTAATTAATGACATTCTATCCTCCTATGTTAATTGTCCACAACTAATCTACTCTCAAAGCACCAAACCATTTCTCCTAAGCCTCTCATTAGGCTGGGGATAAATGGTAAACCTTCTTAACAGATCTTAATTTAAAATTGCTAAAATCTTCAAATATCCAAT
>JBDRIY010000081.1:0-2079 GCA_043815445.1 Candidatus Omnitrophota bacterium | reverse complement strand
TGTTTTTGCTTATCTTGAAAACTTTACCAGCCTGAACCAGCAAATCCGCTTCAATAATTTTATCACTATTCACTATCCGCGCGTTTTTTATAAGAATTTTCATTTCTCTACTCCCAGACTGTGCCGCATTGTAGTTGCCTGATTTATCAGGCACGGTATAGGCTGCCCAATAAATTGGGCAACTACAATATACTGTGTGTGTTTGCGCAACATAAGCAATTATGACACAGCCTGCCCGCCGACTGAATATAAAGCCGCCATTCTAACTGCTAAGCCGTTTTCTACTTGTTTTAAAATTAAAGGATGTACTTTTGCTTTAAGCGCGGAATCTATTTCAATATCCCAGTTTACCGGCCCGGGATGCATAACAAGGCACCCTTTTTTAATCCTTTTATACCTTTGAGAGGTTAAAGAAAACCTTTCAATATACTCGCGCAATCCGGATGAGAATAAAGAACCGCTCCGTTCTTTCTGGATTCTCAGCATTATAATAACATCAGCCTCCTCAACCGCCTGATCTAAATCATAGCAAACCTTAACTCCTATCTTCTCAAATTCATAAGGAATAAAGGCGGCAGGCCCGCAAACTGTAATTTGGGAATTAAATTTCTGAAAACCAAAAATATTAGACCGGGCGACTCGCGAATGAGCGATATCCCCGACAATTAAAACATTTAAATGTTCTAAAATTCCTCTAACTTCCTGAACAGTAAACATATCTAAAAGCGCTTGAGTGGGATGCTCATTATTGCCGTCACCGGCATTTATAATACTAGCTTGGGTATATTTAGTAAGCTGGTGAAGGCAAGCGCTTTCACCAATTCTTATTACCATAATATGAGGATGATAAGCTTCCAAAGTCTTTAAAGTATCTACGACTGTTTCTCCTTTGACCAAGCTGCTTACCGGCGCTGAGAAATTTACTACATCCGCGCTCAAGCGTTTGGCAGCAAGTTCAAAAGAAATTCTGGTGCGGGTAGAATTTTCAAAAAATAAATTAATTATAGTTTTGCCTCTTAAAGCCGGAACTTTTTTAACATCTCTTTGAGAAATTTCCTTAAAAGATCTGGTAAGAGAAAATATTACCTCAAGCTCTGAACGAGTTAAATCTTTAATTTCTAAAATATGCTTTTTCTCAAACCCTTTCATATTCTCGATACTTACTCCTCGATACTCGATTCTTGCTTCTCGTTTCTCGATTTTTTACGAGTATCGAGAATCGAGTATCTATCTTTTGATTATCACTACCCCATCCTCACCATCAATTTCTTTCAGCCTAACCTCAACCTGTTCATCTCGAGAAGTAGGAATATTCTTGCCTACATAATCCGCTCTTATAGGCAATTCCCTATAGCCTCTGTCTACTAAAATTAAAAACTCTATTTTTTTAGGCCGGCCAAAATCCATAATTTCATCAAGCGCAGCCCGAACAGTTCTGCCAGTGTAAAGAACATCATCTACGAGAATCACAGTTTTGCCGTTTAAGTCAAAATCGATCTTTGTCTCTTTAACTTGGGGCTTAGGCCCAATAGCAGTTAAATCATCGCGGTAAAAGGTAATATCAATAATACCTAAGGGAGGTTCAACCTTTTCGATTTCTCTTATTATAGCCTGGATTCTGCCGGCTAAATATACTCCTCTGGTTTGAATACCGATTAAGACAAGTTCTTTAGGATTAGAGTTTTTCTCCAAAATTTGGCGGGTAAGGCGGTAAATAGCTTTTTTTATATCTTCAGCCGATAATATTTTTTTCATAATTAACCGCAATAAAAAAACCCGTTCCACTTAACGTTAGAACGGGATATTTCTTTATTCTGCTGTGTTTATTCATATTTGTTCCTTGCTGATCTCACTGGACCAGTTTAAAGGTTCTCTTCTTATATACCTCAAAACCCCAAAAATGTCAAGAAATAAATTAAAATTTATACCCTGTTTTTCTCTCCCATCCCCTTCCCCCCCCAACAACTTAACCCCTAAAGTTCACTAAATAAGCATTCAGGCCGTGTCATAATGTAGTTGCCTGATTTATCAGGCACAATATGGCTGCCCAATAAATTGGGCAACTACAATACATTGTGT
>JBDRIY010000080.1:0-3101 GCA_043815445.1 Candidatus Omnitrophota bacterium | reverse complement strand
AACAATACCCCTCTTGGGTAACAGTTATTTATTGGTCAACTGGCGTATCGTCTCTCTGCGTTTTCCCCTGCGGTTTTCAAGTTTATATTTTTCTTTGCCTAATTGCCGGTTTAAGGCCGCAAAAGTCTTATTTATCGCTATAGAACAATCGCTGCTTTTTTCAACCGCGGCAAGTACTTTTGAAGAAGGAAGATAAATATGCGACCGGCAAAAATACTGCTCTTTATTAGGATTCTTTTCTAAATGCACAGAAATATGTACCGGGTCATTTTTACGAAATATTTTGACTTTCCGTTCAATTTTTTTAAAATTATTCCCTAAAACCGTATCAATATAATCACTTCTATCTAAGTATTTAAAAGAAATATCAATCTTCATTAGATCTCCTTTTTTATTAAAATTACAAATCTCAAGCATCAAATTCCAATAAAGAATTTTCTTTGTTTAGAATTTGAATATTGGAATTTATTTGTGATTTGAAATTTGTTATTTGGAATTTCATTTTTTAAATTAATCAGATATTCTTCCTAAATGTCACCTCTCTCTTAACAGCATCAATAACAATCTTATCTTCTTCCTTAAATTTGCCTTCGATTATTTTAACGCTTAAGGGGTCAATGATTAACTTCTGAATGGCGCGCTTAAGAGGCCTTGCTCCATATTCAGGGCTAAACCCCTTATCAGCAATAAGACTTCTGGCATCAGAGGTTAATTCTACCTCGATTTTTTTATCTTTCAACCTTTCTCTTGTAATCTTCATCTGAATATCTACTATATCTTTTATATTATCCAAGCTTAAAGTGTCAAAAATAACTATTTCATCTAAACGGTTTAGAAACTCAGGCCGAAAATATTTTTTTAGTTCCTGGCGGAGTTTTTGTTCAACGCCGGCTTTAGTGCTATCAAAGTTGCTGTAATGTTCACTTCCAATATTAGAAGTCATGATTATAAGAGTATTTTTAAAATTAACTTTTCGGCCTTGAGAATCAGTAAGATGGCCTTCGTCAAGAATTTGTAATAAGATGTTAAAAATATCAGGATGAGCTTTCTCAATCTCATCAAACAAAATAACTGAATAAGGCTGGCGCCTTACTTTCTCACTAAGCTGGCCGCCTTCTTCATAGCCAACATATCCCGGAGGCGCTCCGACCAAACGAGAAACCGAAAATTTTTCCATATATTCACTCATATCTATCCGAACTAAATTATTGGCGCTGCCGAATAAAAATTCCGCTAAAGCCTTTACTGTTTCAGTCTTACCTACACCGGTAGGCCCTAAAAACATAAATGAGCCTAAAGGTTGATTAGGGTCAGATAGGCCCGCGCGGGTTCTTCTAACGCAATCAGAAATTAGCCTTATAGCGTTATCTTGCCCGACTACGCGCTTTTTTAGCTCATCTTCCATACCAAGAAGTTTCTTAGCTTCTTCTTCCATCAACCGGGAAACCGGAATTCCTACCCAGCGGGAAACTATCTGAGCGACATCTTCCTCATCAACTTCTTCTTTAAGCATTTTTTCTTTTTCTTGAACTTGAGCTAACTCTTTGTTTAACTTATCCAGTTCTTGGGTAAACTGAGGGATTTTTCCATAACGAATTTCAGCAACTTCATTAAGTTTAGCTTCTTTTTCGAGGTCTATACTTTTATTCTTAAGCGCCTCTACTTCTTCTTTGGCTTTTCTTATCTGAGTAATTAAATTTTTTTCTTCCTGCCAATGGCCCTTTTCAGCCTTAAGTTCTTTTTCTAAACAGCTTATGTTTTGGTCAAGTTTTTTAAGCTTTTGCAGGGCTTGCTCATCTTTATCTTTGGTTAAGCCCTGTTTTTGAATTTGAAGCTCTAAAATTTTTCTCTCCAGTTTATCTATACCTTCAGGTTTAGAATCAATTTCTATACGCAGGCGGCTTGCTGCTTCATCAATTAAATCAATAGCCTTGTCCGGTAAGAATCTTCCGCTTACATAACGGTTAGATAAAGTTGCCGCGGCAATCAAGGCTGAATCTTTTATGCGCACGCCATGATGAACCTCATACCTTTCTTTTAAACCGCGTAAGATTACGATTGCCTGCTCAACTGTAGGCTCAGTAACTAAAACCTGTTGGAATCTTCTTTCTAAGGCCGCGTCTTTTTCAATACGTTTTCTATATTCATCAAGAGTAGTCGCGCCGATACAGCGCAAAACTCCCTTAGCTAAAGCTGGTTTAAGCATATTAGCCGCGTCAACCGCGCCTTCAGCCGCGCCCGCGCCTACCAAACTATGCAGCTCATCAATAAAAAGAATAATTTGGCCGTCTTTTGCCTCTATTTCTTTAAGAACACTTTTAAGCCTTTCTTCAAATTCACCTCTAAACTTCGCGCCGGCAACAAGGCTTCCTAAATCAAGAGCTATTATTTTTTTATCCTTTAAACCTTCAGGAACATCACCAAAAGCAACCCGTCTGGCTAAGCCCTCGGCAATAGCAGTCTTACCCACTCCGGGCTCACCGATTAAAACCGGATTATTTTTAGTTCTGCGGGATAACACTTGCATAACTCTTCTTATTTCCTCATCCCTTCCAATCACTGGATCAAGCTTACCTTTTTTTGCCAGCTCAGTTAAATCCCTGCCGTATTTTTCTAAAGCCCTGTAAGTATCTTCCGCGGATTGAGAATCAGCGTGCTGAGCGCCCCGGACATCTTTAACGATCCTTAATAAATCTTCAGCAAAAATACCCTGCTTTTTTAAATAATCAAATAAAAATCCGTTTTTATCTTTAGCGATTGCTAAGATAAGATGCTCAGAGCTTACATACTCATCCTTAAATTCCTTCATATACTTTTGAGTTGAACTAAAAATATCTCTAGTCCGGCTAGAAGCAAAAACATCTTTAGTCTCGCCGTATACTTTAGGTACATTTAAAAGATATTCCTTTAACTTTGATTCGATATCGTCTAAGCGAACAGAAAGTTTTGAAAAGATTTCCCTAATAACACCTTTAGAATCGCTAAGCATAGACAAAAGAATATGCTCAGGGGAAAGTTCTTGATGATTATAATCCTTAGCTATACTTACCGCGTTAACTACTGCTTCCTGGGCTTTCAAGGTAAATTTATCTAAATTCATT
>JBDRIY010000079.1:0-22945 GCA_043815445.1 Candidatus Omnitrophota bacterium | reverse complement strand
AAAAAAATGATAACAAGAAATGAATCTAAGGCTGAAAATTCAAGGCTGAAATTAGCAATAATAATCATTCTTTTTCTATCTTTTCTAATCATCCTGCCCGCCTTTGCTCAGGAAAGTATCACCTTAACCACCTATTACCCTTCTCCTAATGGAATATACAAGCATTTACGCCTTAGCCCCATACTTACTACTAACCGTGAAACTTGTGATGCTGCTGCCGCGCAAGAAGGCTTGATGTATTATGATAACGGTATAGATGGATCAACCCCCGGTGAAGGTCTTTATTATTGTGATGGTATTTCTGACAGTTGGCAGCCGATAGGTGCTGGCGGAGGGGGAGGCTCATGGCTTCCGACTGTTGCCCCTAATAATATTTATTATGATACCGGTTTTGTTGGCATTGGCACAAATGATCCGAAGGCACGGCTGCATATGGATGGACATATTGCATACAATGGTAATAATTTCACAATAAGAGCTAATACAGTTGATGGTTCAGATAACGGGAAAATGATATTATGCGGCGGAGGGACAGGAGGACCTAATTTAAGAAACCAAGGAGCGTATATTGCATTGAGTGGAAATGAAGTTGGAGATAACGGAAAATTAGAGTTATGCTCAGGGTATTCGGTAGGTGGATCAGGAACTATAGATATTGCTGCGTATGGAAAAATGGACGTAGACAGCATTGGGGATATGGATATTCATTCGTCTAGCGATATGGATATTCATTCGTCTAGTAATATGCAGATTTATTCTTCCGACGGAAATGTAAGTATAAACGCTGAACTTGACTTACGTTTAAGCGCAGATGGTGATGTATTTATAGGCAATAATCCACAATCTCAAGATATCGCAGAATTTATGGAGGTTTTAAAAACAGACATAGCAAAAGAAGGGGAAATTGTTTCTTTAATTAGTAATGATAAATTAGGAAAAACTACCAAGAAAAATGATGAGAATTTAATAGGGGTTATCAGCGGAAAAAAGACATCAACTGTGCATTTGGGAAATGGTGAATCACTCCATGAAGATACAGTAAGCCTTCCAGTAGCCTTAGTGGGTAGAGTTTTCGTAAAAGTTGCCAATGAAGGCGGCGCTATCCGCGTAGGAGACCCAATCACCTCATCTTCCCAGCCAGGCATAGGAATGAAAGCCAATAAAACCGCTAAAATCGTTGGTTACGCCATGGAGGCTGAGACTTTTGAAGAAAATAAAGATATTTCAGAAATATTAGTATTTGTTAATGCAGGGTATTATGTTTGTGGAGAAGATTATCAGAAGCTAAGTAAAATTGACCGGTTAGTCGAAAGCCTGAGCGCGCGCATTGACGCGCTTGAAAGTAAATATGAGTAAAGTAATGGCGAATAATTTGATACTTGACTTTAGGAAATCGCGTACTAAATAAGAAAAAGAGGGCAAAAACGTGAAAAAGGCTTTTAAGGTAATGTCAGAACTTTTATGAGTGTGCTGAAAAAGGGATGAAGAGATAAAAAAATCCCCCCTAACCCCCCTTTTCCAAAGGGGGGAGAGAACTATGCTTGGAGAAAACTATCCTCCCCTTTTGAAAAAGGGAGCAGAGAAAATAATTACCTCCCTTTAGAAAAGGGAGTAAGCACATACAATTATTCCCCCCTTTGAAAAAAAAGGGGGGGGCAGGGGGGATTTATCGGGAAAAGGGGACGCGGGAAAAGGGGACGCTTCTGTTTTTTATTAGGCATTTATGTTACAATATTTGAAATTTTTATATCAACCGTAATAATGGTACAATCTAAGCGGAGGTGAGGAGAATTAGAATGAAGAAAATAATTCCCGATAAAAGATTGTTTTGGTTTTTGAAAGATAACGTAAAATTAGACCTTACTGAAACCTCTGTATTGGATATGTATATTCAACAGGTTATTACTCGCGGCAAAACCAAAGACATCAAGAAACTTCTAAAGACAGTTAAGCTAAACCGCTTGGAAGAGGCATTCAGAAGGCTTAAGCATTTTATACCTGATGGAGTAAGGGCTTTTTGGGAGGATTATCTTGAAAGTAATTAACGAACTTCAAAAATCAATATTGACATATTTAGAGAAGGTTTCAGAGAGTGAACATTTCTATCTAGCCGGAGGAACCGCGTTAGCCGAATTTTATCTTAGGCATCGCCAAAGTAATGATCTCGATTTCTTTACACCGGAAGAAGCGTTGATAATGCCTTTTAGCCGTCAGTTGGAAAAATTGCTAAGAGCCGAGAGTATGGTTATTGATAGACAGCGTAGTTTCCAGTCTTTCGTTGAACTGTTAGTCAAGTCAGGCAAGCAGTCTACAATAATACATTTAGCGCAGGACAGCTCATTTCGGTTTGAGGAGCTAAAGGAATTTGCTGATTATCCGGGATTAAAAGTGGATAGCTTAACTGATATCGCTTCAAATAAATTGTTAGCGCTTTTTAGCCGAGCCACCCTTAGGGATTTCATTGATATTTATGTTATAGTCAAAAAAGATTTATTCACCACCGAGGAATTAGTAAAAAAAGCTAAAATTAAAGATCCTGGTTTTGATCTTTATTGGCTGGCAGTAGCGTTTGAGAGAATGAAAACATTCAAAAAAGACGCGGCTGATATGCTCTTGCTTATTGAACCGGTGAATTTTGAAGATCTTAATAGTTTTTTCGATTCCTGGCGAAAAACGATTGTTCAGGATTTTTAGGTAAAAAGTAAAATCGGAACTATCTCCCCCCTTTGGAAAAGGGGGCAGGGGGGATTTATCTTAGACAAAAGCCTTTGTAGGTAAAGAGGTTACGAAAAAATTAAGTAAAACTTTTGACAATACGTTTTAAAGACAGGAAGTGAGTTTTATGGAAATAAGAATAAGATTAGAAAAAGACGAAGATGGAGTATGGGTTGCCGCATGCCCTTCATTGCCTGGGTGCATTTCGCAAGGAACAACACAGGGAGACGCACTGAAAAATATCAAGAAAGCAATTAAACTCCATATAAAATTATTAGCTGAAGATGGATTACCGTTTTTTAGACATAAAGGAATGAAAGAAACGATAGTTGAGGTTCATATATGAGCAGACTCCCCATCAAGGAACCCTTTGACTATTCCTGACCATAAGGAAATTGCCAGAGGAACTTTAAGGGCGATTATCCGGACAGCAGAATTAACCGTGGAGGAATTTAGAAAACTTTTATAAAAAAAGGGGACGAAAAAGGGGACGTTTCTATTTTTTATTAGACATTTATGCTGCAATCTAATCGTAAGTGAGAAAAACGGTTTATCGGGTTATTATTGAAAAAGGAGAAGATTTTGGTTATATAGTTCATTTTTATCTGTAGATGAATTTTATAATTTGTTAAAGTAGTAATGAAACAGATTAATCAAAGCATCTTTAAGGAATTGATTTTATTTTTGTATAATGTTAGAATTTTGCTAGGAGGTGAGTTTAGATGAAATTAGAAATTATTATTGAGCAGGATGAAACCGGTTACTATGTTGCCGAAGTGCCGATATTTCCCGGCTGTGTCAGTCAGGGCCGGACAATAGCTGAAGCTAAAGCTAATATCAAAGAAGCCATTGAAGGCTGGGTGGCGGTTATGAATGAAAAAGTCAAACATCGTAAAGCCCAAATAGTGGAGGTTTCAGTATGAGCCGGCATCTTAAATTGTGTTCCGGCATCATAGCGGTAAAAAAGTTCAAACATGCTGGATGGACAGTTGCTCGGCAGTCAGGTTCACATGTTATGCTTGTGAAAATTGGATATCTGTATACGCTATCGGTTCCCCGGCATAAGGAGCTGGGAATAGGAATTCTTAAAAAGCTATTGAAACAAGCTGAGCTTAGCATTGAGGAATTTAACATGCTATAGAAAAAAGGGATGTGAGACGAGGCAATACCTCGTCTCTAAGACTAATCACAATAATCCCATATTTGTCCAATGTAACAAATGAATAAGGAGACGCCATAGATGGCGTTTCTACGGAGATACTGGAAGAAAAAGGATGACGCTTATATTTTCTATAGAAAATTTCAACAGCGCGTGAAAGGGGCAGGTGTTGTTTTTCATCTGCGGCTATGATAAAATTCAAATCAGGAGGCAGGAAATTTTAAATGAGTAGATATTTAAAAGTTTTAGAACATATTTTGCATGGCACATCGGATGCAAATATTCCTTTTGCGCAAATGTGTCAATTATTGAAGAAATTTGATTTCACTGAACGAATTCGCGGAAGTCATCATATTTTTAGTAAAGATGGGGTTGAAGAAATTATAAATTTACAGCCTCAAGGCTCAAAGGCTAAAGCATATCAAGTTAAACAAGTTCGTAACTTAATTTTAAAATATAAACTTGGAGGTCAAAATGGTTCGTTATGAAGTAATTATTTACTGGAGCGCGGAGGATGATACTTTTATCGCGGAAGCTCCGGAGTTGGCCGGTTGTATGGCAGATGGAGCGACATATAAACAGGCATTAACTAATCTTAACGTAGTAATTAAGGAATGGATTGAAACTGCTAAAGAATTAGGCCGTCCGGTTCCTGAACCCAAAGGCCGTTTAGTATTTGCCTGAAGAGTTCGGGGAGAGTTCGGGGAAGGAAGAGTTCGGGGACACACACCTAACTATTAAGAGTTCGGGGACACACACCTAACTATTTAAGATTTCTCGCCGGAGTTTACCCTGAGTATTCCCGAAGGGGCTTGAAAATGGATACTGTAAAAACTTTTATAAAAAGGGATGAAGAGATAAAAAAATCCCCCCTAACCCCCCTTTTTCAAAGGGGGGAGGGAACTATGTCAGGAGAGAACTATTCCCCCTTTTTTTTTTGAAAAAGGGAGCAGAAAAAACAACTATCCCCCTCCTTTGAAAAAGGGAGCAAACAAAACAATTCCCCCCCTTTGAAAAAGGGGGGGCAGGGGGGATTTATCTTAGATAAAAGTCTTTTGACAAAAACAGGAGGTAAAAATGGCAGTAAAAAATGAATCTAAAACTGCGAATTTAAGACTGAAATTAGCAGCAATCATCATTCTTTTTGTATCTTTTCTAATCATCCCTACTGCTTTCGCTCAGGAAAGCATAACCCTAACCACCTATTACCCTTCTCCTATGGGGGTATACAAGAATTTACGCCTTAGCCCCATACTTACCAGTGACCGTGAAACTTGTGATGCCGGCCATGAAGGTTCGATGTATTATGATGACGGCGCGGACGCGGGAAGCCTTGGTAGAGGACTTTATTATTGCGGCGACCCTGCTCTTGATTGGCAGGCGATTAGCGGAGGGGGCGGACTGTGGCAATCTTCAGGCAGTGATATTTATTATAATGCCGGCAATGTTGCTATAGGCAAGGATACGGCAACTTACCCGTTAGATGTCGTGGGCAGCGCTAATGTTAGCGGTACTTTGAGCAGCGCCGCTTTGCAGAGCAACTCTTTGACTGCTAATGGTCAGTTGAATCTTATATCTTCTACGCAAAATGTCCTAATTTCTGCCCTAGCAAGCGGAAAGGATGTGTTTGTGAAGGCAGCAGATGAAATACATTTACAAGCTCCTTTGACAATGGCGGATAGGATATGCGTAAGTGTCGACGGGGGCATGAAGTGCCTTGATATCGCGGAGTATATGGATGTTTTAAAAAAAGATAAAGTAGAAGAAGGAGAATTAGTATCTTTGGTTGATCATGATAAGTTAGGCTCAGCTACTCAAAAATATAATAATAATTTGATAGGCGTTGTCAGCAGTGATGAAACTTGCGTTATATATTTAGGAAGTAAAAATCCTCTTTATAAAGATACAGTAAAGCTTCCAATAGCTTTAGTAGGCAGAGTATTTGTGAAAGTCAACAACGAAGGCGGCTCAATTCGCGTAGGTGACCCGGTCACTTCTTCTTCCCAGCCGGGCATAGGAATGAAAGCAAACCAAACCGCTAAAATTGTCGGCTACGCTATGGAAGCTGAAGGTTTTGAAGAAGGCAAGGATATTTCAGAAATATTAGTATTTGTTAATGTGGGGTATTATGTTTGCGGCGATGATTATCAAAAATTAAGCAAAATTGACCGGATAGAGCAGGAAATAGAGCTGTTAAAGAAAATGATAAAATAGATTTTATTTTAGATAAGTGCCTATAAATGTTGAGATAAAGTTCTTGTCATTTTAAAGTACGACTTTAAAATGACAGATAACGAAAAAAGGGGACGCTTCTATTTTTTATAGGATTAGCGGTTGACAATATCCCCTAAATTATGTATAATTAAGGTATTAAGTTCCCCTAAATTGATATTATTATGAAAATCATTGAAAGAACAATTAAGAAAAGTATAGAAAATAAGCTATTTAAAGGCAAAGCTATTATTATTTATGGAGCCCGGCAGGTTGGTAAAACTACTTTAATCAAAGAAATTCAGAAAAAATACTCTGATATTTCGATTTACTTGAATTGCGATGAGCCTGATATCAGAGAGGCTTTTACTAATACTACATCTACTGAAATTAAAGCGTTTATAGGAGATAAAAAGCTTATATTTTTAGATGAGGCGCAAAGAATAAAAAATATCGGTATAGCCTTAAAGCTGATTATTGATAATTTTCCCGCTATTCAGGTGGTAGCTACCGGCTCATCTTCCTTTGACCTGTCTAATCAGATTAAAGAACCGCTCACGGGCAGAAAATGGGAGTTTCATTTATACCCATTTTCTGTAGAAGAATTGCGGCAGAAGTATTCAGAATTAGAGATACAAAGGTTGTTAGAGGAGAGAATAATTTTTGGTATGTATCCTGAAGTAGCCCAAAAAGGCAATAATGAAGCAAAAGATTTATTAAAAAGCCTTGCCCAAAGTTATTTATATAAGGATGTCTTGCAGTATCAGAGCATTAAAAGCCCGGAAGTATTAGAAAAATTACTTCAAGCTTTAGCTTTACAAATAGGCAGTGAAGTGTCGTATAATGAGCTTGCTAATATTGTCGGCGCGGACAAGAAAACAGTAGCGAATTATATTCAAATATTAGAGAAAGCATTTATCATTTTTAGGTTAAAGCCGTTTAGCAGAAATTTAAGAAAAGAATTAACTAAGTTAAGAAAAATATATTTTTTTGATACTGGCATTAGGAATGCTTTGATTAATAATTTTAATCCTTTTCAGTTAAGGCAGGACATTGGGGCTCTTTGGGAAAATTTTATTATCAGTGAGAGAATTAAGTCTAATCACAATAAAGGAAAAAACTTTAATCTATATTTTTGGAGGACACATCAACAGCAGGAAATAGATTATATAGAAGAAACAGAGGGCAAGCTTTTTGGGTTTGAATTTAAATGGAAAACCGGATCGTTTCGCCCTCCGAAGGTATTTCTTGATACTTATCCTAATAGTGAAGTAAAGTTAATCAATAATAAAAATTTTATAAAGTTTATATAAAGATAAGGAGAAATATGTTTAAAGAAATTTTAGGGATAGTGCTTTTAAGTAATAAGGTTTTAGATTATCTTATCAGCGCGGGGATGTTTGTGCTGGGGTTGATTGGGATTAAGGCGTTTAAGTATGTGATTTTGAAAAAGCTTCGTGGTTTCGCGGAGAAAACTGCGACTACTATAGATGACTTTTTAGTTAGCCTGCTTGAGAAAACTATAGCTCCTTTTTTGTATTTTGGAATTTTTTATTTCAGTTTAAAGTTTTTAAAGTTAATGCCTTACTTAGATAAACTAATTAATATTTTGGGTATGGGGGTATTAACGGTTTTTGTGGTGAAGGTAAGTGTCAGGCTTATAGGGTATGGGCTTGAGCTTTATTGGCATAGATCAGGTAAAGGCCAGGCTCTTGAACACAGCCTTAGCGGAATACTAAAAGTAACTAAGTTCACTGTTTGGGGCATAGCAATAATCTTTTTCTTAGATAACTTAGGGTTTAAGATTTCAGCGGTAATCGCCGGTTTGGGTATTGGAGGCGTTGCTATTGCTTTAGCGGCCCAAGCTATTCTTAAAGATTTATTCAGTTATTTCTCAATAATCTTTGACCGTCCTTTTGAAGTTGGAGATTTTATCATAATCGGCGACCTTTTAGGCACGGTTGAACATATTGGGATAAAAACTACCCGTATTCGCAGTCTAAGCGGAGAGCAGCTAATTTTTTCAAACTCTGACCTTACGGATTCAAGAGTACGCAACTATAAACGGATGCAAAAAAGAAGGGTTGTTTTTAAATTGGGAGTGGTTTATCAAACTCCGCTTGAAAAGATTAAGAAAATATCGGGGATGATTAAAAATATCATAGAGAGCGTTGAAGATACGGTTTTTGACCGGGCGCATTTTTTCTCTTATGGAGATTTTAGCCTTATATTTGAGGTAGTATATTATGTAATGGATAAAGATTATAACAAGTATATGGATATCCAGCAGGAAATAAATTTTGCTATTAAAAAAGAATTTGAAAATAAAAAAATAGAATTTGCTTTTCCAACACAAACGCTGTATATAAATAAATAACTTTGATCGGCAATCGTTGAAAGGTTGCGTAACTGGAAACGGCTACCGTCAACCGTTGAACGTAAAAAATACGCAACCGTAAGGCGTCCTACGATTTGAGCTACACAACCGTATAACGAATTACCAATAACTTATGAATATTTATTTAACAGTCATTTTATCCATTTTAGCCGGTAGTTACATTCTAAACTTAATCGTCGGGCTTTTGAATATCTCAGCTGTTAAGATTAAATTACCTCAGGAGTTTGAAGGCTGGTATAACAGCGCTAAATATGCCAAGGCTCAAAATTACCTTAGAGAAAATACCTTTTTTCAGCTGGCTCATGGCACAATTTTCACGGGTATAATTTTATTTCTTATTTTAAGCGGAGGATTTAATTTTGTTGACCATTTGGCAAGAAGCGCGGGATTAGGAGTTATTTTAACCGGATTGGTTTTTACAGGAATACTTTTCTTTAGCTTTCAAATAATTGAAATACCTTTTTCAGCCTACCATACTTTTGTTATTGAAAAGAAATACGGCTTTAACCGCACCAGTTCTAAAACTTTTATTTTGGATATATTAAAAAGCTGGCTATTAACAGCTATTATCGGCAGTATTGTTTTTTCTTTTGTGGTCTGGTTTTTTATGAAAACCGGCTCCTGGGCCTGGGCTTGGTGCTGGGCTGCTATAAGCTTGTTTGAGTTATTTTTAATTTTCATTGCTCCGGTTGTGATTATGCCGCTTTTTAATAAATTCGTGCCTCTTGAAGATGGAGAGCTGAAAGATGCTGTTACAAAATACGCTAATTCTCAAAATTTTAAGCTGCAAGGATTATTTACGATGGACGGCTCAAAGAGGTCTATCAAATCTAATGCTTTTTTTACTGGTTTTGGGAAATATAGACGTATCGTGTTATTTGATACTTTAATTAAAAAACATAGTGTTGCTGAGCTAGTCTCAGTCCTTGCTCATGAAATAGGGCATTATAAGAAAAAACATATTTTAAAGAGCCTGATTATATCAGTCCTTACTACAGGGCTTATGTTTTTTATTCTTTCTTTTTTTATAGCTAATCCTGGGATATTTTCAGCCTTTAAAATGCAAGAAATTTCTATTTATGCCGGTTTATTCTTTTTTAGTTTTCTTTACAGCCCAATAAATATGCTTTTTTCAGTCATAGCTAATGTTATTTCCCGAAAACACGAGTATGAAGCCGACTCTTTTGCTATTACAACCCGCAAAGATTCCTCAGCCTTTATTTCTGCCTTAAAAAAATTAAGTGTTGATAATCTCTCAAATTTAACACCACACCCCTTAAAAGTATTCCTAAGCTACAGCCACCCGCCGGTTTTAAAAAGGATAAAAGCCTTGTTGCAACCACTGAAACACGGAAAAGAACAGAGACACTGAATAACAAATAAACTCCAAAGGTAGAGGAGGCATAAGCCTCAAAAAATAACCTTCCAACCCGAAATAGCTAATCATTTCCGTAAAATAGAGGAGAGATCCCTTACGAAATACCCTATTAGCACCAGCACCCTGAGATTCTGTGTTTTTATGTGGTTTTTAGTGGTTTTTTGTATACTTGAAAATATTCTAAAAGGTGGTATAATGCTTTATTGGTATAATAATTTTTTTGTGTTGTCCGACTTAGAAATTATGTCCTAAGGATTGCCTAATAGATTGGGCAGCTATAGCGGCATAATATAATAAAGGAGGGTGCGTAATGGTAACTGATACACTGAAAAAAGGTAGGCCTAAAAAGGCTATAAAATACTCTAAAACTATCAATGTCCGTTTAACTCAAAATCAATGGGTTCAGGTATTAAATTGGGCTCAAAGAGCGAATTTAGAGCCTTCTGTGTATATAAGAAAGGTACTATTAGACTTTCTTAATATAGAACACGACATCGGCCTTAGTAAGGCGGCTAAAAGGGCAATGTAGGGCTTAGCTCGTAATCCAAAAATTACACCTAACCGCGTAGGTTATAAATCATAATCTACGCGGTTTTATAGATCGATTTAGTATCCAGCCTTGTTAAAATCCTTTTAAAAGTATATTCACATACCTTATGATATATCTTCAAAAACCCCGCATTTCAGGTAAATAAAGTAAAGAAAATACCCTGGTTACAAGGCCTTGAAATATAACCTTAAAGACTTTGTTAACTCAGAAAAAGCCCCTATTTTTAACTTCCGATAATATATCTTATGTTAACTTTTTAATATAGCTGAAATTAGGTTAATTTCTAATGAAATCAATGTATCTCTGAGCTCTTGTAAGATTATAAGAAATTAAGCCTTGGAGCTTATAATCCCCTGGCCTATCTAAAAGAAATATGGATTGTCCGGTTTAAAAGACATGCTATAATAAAGTAATGAAGACGTTGTTCCTTAGCCTGTTAATCTTGCTTTTTTTAGGCGGCTGCCGCTCCCTTTTCAGCCTTCCTGTTCAAACCCTAAAAACAGCTGCTGTTGCCATTGAAACAACCGGAAAAATAGTCGAAACTACAGGAAAGGTAGTTATTGCCGGAAGTAAAACCGTATGTAAGGCCGCCGACCTTGCAGGGACAGCTCTTAAAACTCCTGGGGTAAAAGAAGTCATAGTAGAAGCCATAACCCCTTAAAAACCCCCTTTAATTTCTCTATACAAAATGAAATAATTAGTTTCAGCAGGGAGGTTGTCAAGGAAGGTTATAATTAAAATTTCAGGCTTATATTTTTACCCAAAACTTGGAATATCTTCTTTAAGGTAATTAGGGAAATATTACCATATCCTTTCTCAATATGAGAGATTATTTGCTGGGAAATGTCTAATTTATCGGCTAAGGCTTTCTGAGAAATGCCTTTTTCCTGTCTAATTTCGCGTATTTGACAGCCGACTTCTTTACATATATCATCTCGAACTTTTTCACCTTTTTGTCTTAAAGAAACCCCTTTTTTCTGATATTTATTTCGTAAGTTCTCAAATATAGCCTGCCAGAAAATTATCCGTTGACTGCCCCATTTATCCTTATTCATTTGTTTTTTTATTTTTGGCCAGGACTTACAAAACAAAAGGGTATCTAGATAATTTTTAAAGATTATCTTAGGCTCGTTGTTGCGAAGCAAAAGCATTGAGGTGATTATCGCAAACCTCCTATGCTTAGGATCTTTCAATATTTTTTTTACTTCAGACTCAGTTAGCTTTGTATCCCATAGCCAATTATTACTCATAAGCTTTCTACCTCAGTTTCAATGATTTTATCTATTTCACCTGAAAAATGTTTCTCCATACTTTTGTAATTAATTTTTCCGGCAGCTTCCAATGTTAATACTCCATCTATCATGTTCATTCTGTCATAGGCTCTAAACCAGCTAATCAACCCTTCTTTTATCATCGGATTGCCATATTTTTCCGCAAATCGCGAAAGAGGCATAAAAGTATGTGATAAAAAGTATAAGTCGTAAAAATCTTTAGCCTCTATCCGTCCTCCGATTAAGTTTGTTTTACCGATTTCATTCAAGATAGGCAATGCTCCTACAATAGCGTAGATTTTTCTCAGGTAAATATCTTCCAAAGAAAGAACCTTTATTTCTTCTATATTTTTAGGTTGTTTTATAAGAGGAAAAACATCTTCAACAAAGTCTATTTTAAGGTCATCTTTATTTGAAAAGTGTATACGATAAACCATCATTTTTGTTCTTTTGTCCGTTAGGCTCTGAGCAGTAAGCTTGATATTTTTTTTTAGGCTTATCTTTAAACACGCGATAATGTCCTCTACTTGTTTATTTGAGAAATTGGGAGTGAAAAAGTCTAAATCAATTGAAAGCCTGTGTTGAAAATAAAACAAAGAAAGAGCTGTCCCTCCGGCAAGGTAGAAATCATCTATTTTTCCGGAAAGCGCCTTTAAAACAATACTCTGATAGCCTAAAATCTTATCTTTTTCCATGCCTAAAGTATACAATATATATATTGTATTGTCAAGCCATATTACAACTTATATGTTGTAAGCCTAATACTGCTAAAATTTGCTTTATTTACAAGGGATTTAAGGGTAAGATTTGATATATGTTAGCTTTTCGGTCGGAAAAATCCGGCGGGGTTGGTTTATCTCTGGTGATGTTAATTATGCCCTTGGCTTCAAGCTCAAGCAAGCCTAATGAGATAGTTGTATCGCTTATGCCGTAAAGCTTTGCCATATCTTTTTGACTGCGAAACCAAAAGGGGTAACGTGTGGAACGGGCGGCTTCGTATAAGCAAATTAAATACATATATTTAGCCCGCATTGAAAGATAGTCAGGATAGCCATATTGCCGATACTCAAATGGTATCAGAATATTTGTAGTGAGCAAAGTCGAACTAGATGATTTATCTTTATCAGTTAAAGTAACTGCGCCTTTTTTATAGCCGATAAGCTCGTATTTTTTAAGGCGTATAAGTAAGCGGTGAATTTTTTCATAAAAATAATTATGTTGGTTACGGTATTTACCTAAATTCGCCGGAGCGGTATAACCCATATTTTGAGCTAAAGAATCATAATCAACGGTAATAACAGTTTCTCCGGTTTCTTGGCGTATTTTAAGCAACAACAAATAAAGATCAAGCTGTTTTTCAGCTTGCGCTTTTAAAAGCCTGCGGCCGGATTTGGGCGAGAGAAGAAAATCAGTAGAAATAGATATCCCTTCAGTTATGGGAAAGAATACATCTTCATCTTGAAAAGGGATATTATCAACATATTGTCTGAAATCAATAGCATCTTCTTCAGAATCCTCAAAATAAGTGGCCTCGTAGTTATCCTCCACCGCCGCTCTTGACCAGTTAGCGCTGCCTAAAAACAAGTATTTATCGTCAATAGCAACGCCTTTTATATGTAAAAGATGTTTTGGAGTATCAAAATAGACGGTAATACCATTTTCTCTTAGTTTTTGATAAGCAAGCCGGTTTTCTTTAAGTTTTGAGTCCTCCAATATCACCTTAACCGAAACCCCGCGGTTTTTAGCGTCTATAAGAGCGTTAACTAAATCATTGATAGGGCCGGCGCCTTTAGGCTCTGAAATAATGAAATACATGGCGATGGTGATTGAGTTTTCGGCTTGGGTTATGTGCTTATGAAGAACTTGCTGATATTTTTTTCCGAAAAGCACTTCGGCGGGGGCGGTTAGGGGGAGAAGTAGGATTGTTAGGGAGATTAGGAAGGTTAGGAATAGGGTTGTGGTGGTTTTTGGAAACTTCATATTTGATTTACAAATCGTTGAGTTGGCTGGGGTTGAGTAAGCTATCTATTGTCGTTATCGCCCGAATTTTATAAGCTACCTTATTGTTTTCGAACTACCATAAATCTTAAAGATTAGCGTGTACGATTTTGAAATATTTATAAGTGAAGAAAGAACTTAGCAACGCTAATTGCATATCTTTACCATCAAAATCTTTTGAAAGATGACCTTTCTCCTCCAACTCCATCAAGCCTAAGAGTCGGGGGACATAATACCTATTTTTCTTTTTTCTTGCACCCTATTTCTTCCTTTTTGAGTTTATCTTATTAAATCAACTGGGCTATTGTAACCATATCTGAAAATTGGGATAGGCTTTTCGGTTGTAAAAATCTAAATTTTTATCATCTTCCCATACAAGCTCGGTAAAATTTTTATAGTCTTCGTTATATCCTTTGCACATTACAAGCGCGCGGCGAAAAGGATTGAGCTGTAAAATCAATTTTGCAAAAAATGGTGAAAGTGTTATTTCCATATTGAATCTTTTCATATTGCTCCATATTATTTAATTAGCGTTAACTAAATAATGATATTCTTTATTTTTTTCGAAATCCTCAGCAAGCTTATATGAAAATATTTCATTGAAATCAGTTTCAAGTAGATAGTTATTTTCTTTTACTAAATTTTTAAAAGCTTCTTTTGGATTTTTACCTTTTGCAAAACCAATTACTTGGAGATTTTCAATGTCAGGATTAGCAGATTCACTATTTGGTTGAAAAGTGAATCCTTCAAGAGTCAAAAAAATATAACTTTTCATCTTTTGTGTGACATTTATATTAATCTATATTTGCCCTTGCCGCGAAATCCTAGGAATCCTTCATTGCGCAAGAACTGCAATTGTTGTCTAATTTTATCTTTAATGTGTTTATTGTCAGGATATTTTAGCGCTAAATCTTTTTCAAACCTATATATTTCTTGTAATGAGAATGCCTTTTTATTTAATTTATCTATGCAGTTCATAATGTCTAAAATCCAACCTTTTAATTTGCTTGCTTGAGGTTTTTTTAAAAATAAAGTCTTTTTCCAGCTATCTAAAACAGATTTTTTGTTTACAATCTTTTTATCGCGAATATAAAAAATTCGTCCGCTTTGGGGAATATTAGCTATTAATATATTACAGCCTATCCATTTTTTCCAAGTAACTCTCTTATATCTTTGTTGTTTTTAACGTGCTCGCCGGTTATAGTTTGTTCACCTTGCAAATTATTCTTTTTTGTATTAAAACCGGTAATTTCAGCCGCAAGATCTTTGGCTTTAATAGTAATGGTTGGTAGAAAATCCGCTAATGGGCGTTTTTCAGGAAGTTTAAGTTTCTTTTTCATTTGTAAAGTTGTGTACCCTCCAAAAAGAGCGTGGTCGCCTTTACTGCGTAATCGCGCAAATCCTTGTCCATCAACGCCTCGTTCATAGGCTATTCCTGAAAGTTCTAACTCCGTGTCCGCGAGTTTTTCACGGGCACGTATTCGTTCAGCTAAGGCTATATGTTCTTCTAATAGTTCTTGTTTGCGTGTTTGAACCGCAAAGTAGCTTTGGGCAAAAGCAATTTGTTCTTTGCGGGGGTCGCCGTTTTGGGCTATAAGATAGCAGGCGTAGCGGGTAAGCATAATATCGTCAATCTGTCTTTCGCTTCCTGACCCCAGCTTGACCATTTTGCTTACGTCAGCAAAATGGTCAGCGATATTCTGGCCCGCTTTTGAACAAGATATTTTAGCCTTATCTATAACTTGTAAAAAATTACGCCACTGAGTATAATCCATAAGGGCTTGTAAATCCCGCGCCAGCCAATATTCAACGCTTTTTTGAGTGTATGTGGATTCTTCAAACGTTTTGTTAAGCTTAGTAATTATTTCTTTTTTCACTTAAAACCTCCTCTTTAAAAATACAAAAACCTTCGCATATTCGCGAAGGTTTTATCCGCCTGAGGCGGATTTCATAGCCCTATCTATTTGATTAAGGCTATTCAACTTTCTAAAATGTAACAAACCTTCACTATGCATAATTTGCTTGTGAAGGTTTTACTTTTTTATAGTCCGGGATTTAGCCCTTCTTAACTCGGGACTTTTCCTGTTTGTGCTTTTATATTATCTCTGAAAAATGGGGTTGTCAATAGTTTTTGATGAAATCTTAGAAAAAAATTGTTTTCCGGAGCGTTTTTATTTATGGCGTTTTAAATCAAAGCTGTTGTTTACGCCTCTTCTATTTTTGCTCAAAAAAACCTATTTTTCAAGCAAAATTAGAATAATTTTAAACTAAACATTTATCTTCTTCTTTTTTCTTCTCATTATTTATTTAAAATTTATATTTAAACGCTGTTTTTACCGCTTTTTGCTCTTTATTATTTTCCTGTTCGTAATCGGTATATTTATATTTTAAGTCTAAGGATAAAACTAAATCTCCATTTAAAAAGAACTTTTCTCCGGACAACTTCGCGTAGTATCTTTCTTTGTCATTACTGGAGTCATTAAAGCCGTAAGAGCTTGCTTCTAATCCCGCTGAAATTTTCCAACCTGCCTTGCTGTCAGGCAGGTTTTTCTTTTGCTGATAGTTTGCTTTCATTCCTAAGGTTTCCTTTTCGTAGTTGCTGCCTGCTTTTAGAGTGTAATCTACGTTTTTATGCTCAATATCAAAGTCAAGCCAAATTCTTCGCGTCTCATCGTTTGATAACTCATAATCCCAGCTATTTTGAACATAAAAACCGCTATGATCTAAATCCGAGCTAACATAGTCTTTTTTGAAGTATTGATATTTTAGGTTTGTTTTTAACTTTGGATTAATTTTATGCTCGGTTTTGGCGCAGCAGCGCCAATATTCATAGTCGTAATCTTCGTCTCTTTCCTCCTCTTCTTTGGTGTCCCTCTGGCCCCAGCTTAAGCGGGTAGTAACTTTATAAACTAAAGGGTTGTTAAATATATAATCAAAACCTTCTAAAACCTCGTGTTTGGTTCTTCCGCGGCCTATTTTTTCTTTTTCTAACTGTTCTATTTTATAAGATGAAGTAAGCATTAATTTTTTATCTAAAAAATATCTTTTTCCTCCCATTTTACTGAAAAATTTAAACTGATCCTTTTCTCGCGCTTCCAAATAGTTATAATCGTTAATGCCGGCAGATAAATCAATTGTGTAGAGATCTTTCTTTTTGAATGTGAGCGTTGAAGCTAATCTAACTTGGTCATATTCGCTTGTTGGCGTGTTGTTGTATCGTTTTTCTTTGTAATTCAGCTTAACACCTAATTTCAGAGATTCTTTTTTGAGCTTGCTTAAATAATAAGCCCAGTTTGTTTTAAATATCCGGGATATATTATCCAAAGAATCTTTAGAATCGTAGTCTTTATCATAGATAAATGACCCAATATCGCAGCTTAACCGGTCAGATACTTTTTGTCCAAATTTAAGGTGATAATTGCGGTAGGTATAATCGTCATCAGTATCCTCTTCCTCATAATCCTCAGCAGTAGACCTCTTGCCTATTTCAGTATACCCGCTTAAAGTAAAATCCTTTGCCCAGGAGGGGAAAGAAAAAAATAATACTCCTATCGCGCACAAGATTAAGAGTTTAATTCTAAAAACAGCGCTCATAGTATTTTGTTCTTATTTTTCAAGATACTCAAACCGATGAGCCGCCTTTGTAGGCTTGTCAGATATAACTATGATTTCAGCTTTTTCACCTTGATCTTCTTTTCTAAAAGTTGTATTCGCGATAATATTTGCTGTCTAATATTATCGCAATAAGGTTTGAGATTATCAAGAGCATTTTTATATGCCTCAAGAGCGTCGGAATATCTTGAAAGATTTAGATAAACATCAGCTAAATTTTCATAAGTTACTGCTCGCCGCGGTTGTAATTCTAAGGCTTTTTTAAAATATTCTATTGCTTCAGTATGCCGGCCAATCTTATTAAGAAGCCAGCCTTTATTATGATATATGGCCGCGTAATCCGGTTCTACTTCAATGCCTTTATCGAAATAATAAAATGCCTCGTCAATAATACCTAATTCCACCATACACAACGCCCGATCATTAAACGCCGCTCCATCGTTAGAATTATACTCTATGACTTTATCAAAATGGGCAATTGCCGCATGGAAATTTTCATCAATAATTTCCAACTGCCCCTTGAAATACTCTATCTCGCCCAAAAGCTTTTTTTCTTCAGCGCGCTGTAAACCCAATTTAGCCAAACTTTTAGCTAACTTGGTACTGCCATAGGTAATCGCGTCATCTAACTCTATCCTTAATTTAAGAAATTCATCCATAAAATTACCCTTTGTTTGTTATTAGCTATTTTCATCTTTTGTCAGATAACTACTATCTATAAAATACAAAAACCTTCGCGGATACGCAAAGGTTTCAGACGGGACTTTTTCTATATGTCCTACTTTAAGTCAACATTGCGAGTAATATTGACAGTTTCATTGTCGCGACGCCTATTACTGAATCAGCTCCTCCATAATAATGGTAAATAATACCATCTCGGATAATATGGCCGCAAGGAAAAACAACGTTGGGAATTTGGCCTTCTTTTTCGTATCTTTTTTCAGGCTCTAAGATAGCTTCGTTAGTGCGCCCGATAATATTCATGGGATCCTTAAGATCAAGAAGCGCGGCGCCTAATTGATAGCTTCTTTCTTCAGTAACACCATGATAGAACAAGAGCCATCCCGCCTTTGTTTTTATTGGAGTTCCCGCTAAACCTACTTTTACGCTATCCCACATCCCATGCCGAGGCCCTATTAGTCTAATACCTTTTGTAACTTCTTCTAAAATTCTTTCTAAAGAATTAACAAAATCAACGCAAATTTGGTTTTTAATGCGATGAATAATCATATATTGGCCATTAATTTTCTCAGGTAAAATACAAGCGTCTTTATCGTCAATGCCGGGCGGCGTAATAAGAACCGGTTTTGACCAGTTCCATTTCCGGTTCAAAAAATCTTTTACAGAAATTGATGAGAGTGCTACTCTTGGAACATCTATCCCGTTGTAGGCTGTGTAGCACATATGTAGAGTATTCCCTATTCGGGTAATTCGAGGATCTTCGCAGCCTGAATTACCATTGGGAACTTTTTTGGCTTCAAATTCTTCACGAGGTTTGTAAACCGGGATAGGAAGCCGTTCATCAATGTTCAAGCCGTCAAGGCTTACAGCATAACCTATTCTTGAGGTATTATTTTCTGACATTGTTCTATAAAGAATATGAGTTTTTCCCTCTATCTCTATCGCGGCAGGATTAAATGTTGCTTTACTTTCCCAAGGATGATCGCTAATAGGCGCGATAATCGGATTTTTCTTGAATCGAGTAATGTGATTATACTTTTTCACAGGCTGCATAGATTTAAGTAAATTTTTTAATCCTACCTCAGCTATACATGAAGTAGTATCAGCAGCACCATAAAAAATCCAGAGATTATCATTCCGGATTAATGCCCCTGAAGGAAAAATTACATTAGGAATCTGTCCATACTTTTCATAAGCTTCTTCAGGAATCAGTATAGGATGCCGAGTCCTGCCAACAACCTTCCGCGGATTCTTTAAATCAAGAAGCAGAGCTTCAATCCCGAATATTTTATTAGAAGTGCGATAATCCTGAATATGAGAGTAAACAAGCAGCCAACCGTCTTTAGTTTTTAAAGGAGCAGCGCCTACCTCGATATGATCCGCAATAGTTCTTCGTATGTGAATAACATGATTATGCAGTTTTTTATACCACTTGTTCCAATATACGGGATTCCACATATCTTCTTCACAATCAAAACTAGCTAAAGCAACTCGAGATGTACGATTGACATTATCTGTATTTACTGTAAGTAAAGCCATCATTTTTCCATCAATTTTTGAAGGAAAAAGCGCCATTGCTTTAGCGTTAAAAGGCGTTATAAGATGTTTTGCTTCTATCTTCTTAAAATCACGAGTTATAGCGCAGGCTACTTTAATACCCTCGTGGCTAAAAGGAAAAACAGATAGAGCTGTATAGAAAATATAATATTTACCGTTTAACTTTGTAATCCTAGGGTCTTCACAGCCATATTTTTCCCATTGAAATTCAGGTTTTACCAAATGCGACCTTTCGCCATAATGGATTCCATCTTTGCTTGCCGCATAACCTATTGAAGAAATATATAGATTATTTTCCGGAATTAAATTTGGTTCTGATATTGCCCGGTAAACACAATGAATAGTCTCCTTGCCATTCTTGTCTTTACTTACAATAGGCGACCAGTTAAAAGCGGCAAACGCTTCCCAGGGATATTGTTGAAGAGGATTAAGTATTGGATTATACGGCGAACGTTTAACGATAAACATATTTCTTATTTATCCACCTTTCGGCAGTTTCCTTAGGAGTAAGCTACTTCTTTTAATTTATAATCAGTAGGCTTATCCTTTTTAACACTATTAACAAATTGCTCGAGTTGAGCGGTCGCGCAACAAACCACTTTATCACCGCCGCCATAATAAACAAAGAGTTCCTTGCCAAGGACTACTGCCCCGCAAGGATAGACTACTCCGGGCTTTCCATCATTTTCATAATGCTCATCCGGTTCAAGAATAGGTTGGCTTGTGCGGAAAAGAACTTTTGATGGGTCTTCTAAATCTAAAATCATAGCTCCAATTTTATAGCGTGAATCATCTTTATCATCAACCGCGTGATAAATAACCAGCCAGCCGTCTTTAGTCTTAATAGGTGTTGCCCCTACACTAAGTTTCCTACTGTCCCACATAGAAGGCCGGGTAGTAATTTTATGTTTAGCCTCAAGCCATTTACCATCATCGAAGCGAAGATTATCCTTATAATCAATCAAAATATGCGGAAAAATTCTATGGAAAATAACATATTTCCCTTTAACTTTTTCCGGTAAAATACAGCCGCTCTTATCAACAACTCCCGGTGGAGAAATTAAAATCGGTTCTTTCCAATTCCATTTTTTCTGAAGAAAATCTTCGCGTTTTATCGAGCTTAGAGCGACTCTTGGGTGGCAGCAGCCGGAATAAGCGACATAAGTAAGATAAATCTTATCCTCAATAGCTGTAAGTTTAGGGTCTTCACAACCGCCCCATCCACCGCCGGATCTATAGATATCACTGCGCTGCGAGGGCATTGTGTTAACTCCTTCGAAAGGTTTACGCGGATAATATGCCGGTTCAGAAAGGCTTTCTTCGATATTAAAGCCATCCTTGGTTGAGGCGTAACCAAAGCAAGACATCCCGTTCCTGCCAACAGCTCTATAAAGTAAATGAATTTTTCCATCATCATACAAAGCCGCGGGATTAAATGTTGCTTCTGATTCCCACTCATTAAGATTATTAGGCATAATAATAGGATTTTTATGAAATCTTTTTAAGCTGGCAAAAGCTTTTTGAGCTTTAATCGAAGGAAACGGCTGAGGAATAGAAACCGTCCTAAGCTTTTTAGCCATTGAAGCAAAATATAATAAAATCTTCTCTTGATAAAAAGCTGCTCCTAAAGAATATACTTCCTCATTCCCCGGTGAAAGAGATTCCTCCCAAAGCGGAGTTTCTGAACGCCAGATTAAATCATTAGGATTAGATAATGAAAATAAAGCGCCTCCTATTTGAAGAAACTGCTCGCTATTTTTCTTATAAGAAGCGTCATACACCACTAATAATCCATGCGGGGTTAAAGAAACTGTTAGAACTGTTAAGGGGGCGTGGTCAAAAAAATTACCCCTTGGCGCAAGGCATGAAACATCTGAAATCTTCCATTTCTTTAAATTCTTAGATGTTGCTATTCGAATAGAACCATCACTTAAATAAATAACATATTGGCCATCGCATTTATAATCAGGGACAAGCGCTCCTTTTTTTTGAACTGTTGATATTGTTCCTGTAATGGTAAAACGCTTTAAGTCCTTTGAAACCGCGCTCATAAGGCGGCTTGTCCTCTTTCTTTTTTGGACAAAAGTCATAAAATAACCTTTGTCACAGGGAGAAACACTAATATGCTCGCCTTGTTCAATATGTTCCTCTTTTCCCAACAAAGAAGTAACTTTAATTCTTGTTTCAGGATTGACGAACCTAACGCCTGTCTTTCCCATAGAAAGATACAACCCAACCTTTCCTAAATGAGACGCGTTAAAAAAAAGGCATATATTCCCATTGTCTGCTGTTACACCTACAGGATGCCTTGATGTTTCATTTTGATTTTTTTCAATTATTTTTTTTCTCATTAAAGTCCCTCCTTTAGAGACAATCTATTACTTTCTGCCATATCTATCATCTAACCGCACAATATCTTTCTCATCAAAACTACCAAATGAAATCTCTAATATTTTTACCTGAGAATCATCAGTTTGAATTTGGTGTTTTTGTCCTTGCGCGATAAAAAATTCAGCTCCTTCTTGAGCTTGATTAGTAACGTCGCCTACAACGATTTTAGCCTTTCCGCGAAGAACTTTCCAAAATTCTTCTCGATGATTATGATATTGAAGGCTTAAAGCTTCGTTAGGATTGACAGTAAGAATTTTAACTGTGGAGGGTTCACTATGAGTAAATTGTTCAAACATTCCCCACGGCCTTATTTCAATGTATTTCTTTTCTAAATGTTCTCCCATACCTTTTGTTAGTTACTTTATATTATTAAAAATTCAAAAGAATTATATCACGCCATACAGTAAAAGCAAATAATATTCTTTTATTTATTTTGGCTTATTAGGCTTATCTTTCTCCTTCTTTAATAACGCTTATTTATGATTCATCGAACATAGGTATTTTTCAGTAAATTTTATTATATTATTCATCATAACAACTGTTTCAACCGGGTATTTACCCACAGCTGATTCAGATGAAAGCATAACAAAGTTAGTGCCGTCTATTATAGCATTTGCCGCATCCGTTACCTCCGCCCGCGTAGGCCGGAGATTTTCGGCCATACTATCCAACATTTGTGTCGCGGTAATAACAAATTTATCCGCGCGATTACATTTCTTGATAATCATCTTTTGAATAATGGGAATTTCGTAAATAGGCAAAGATACCCCCATATCTCCCCGCGCTATCATAATACCGTCTGAAACCTTGATTATTTCATCGATATTCTTTATACCTTCTCTATTCTCTATCTTGGCAATAATCTTGCAGTGAGAACTTCCCCCAAGCACCTTTTTTAAATCAAGAATATCTTCTTTTGCGCGTACAGCTGAGTAAGCTATACTATCTGGTTTTTTTTAAGCAAAACCGGAGTAATAAGAACGCCTATCCTTATACGATGGCTTTGCAAGCCGCCAAGAAGCTT
>JBDRIY010000078.1:0-2442 GCA_043815445.1 Candidatus Omnitrophota bacterium | reverse complement strand
GTCAGAAAAACCATTATTGTGTATATAATCAACAGCTATTTTTCTATCTATAACCTTATGCAAGGGCTCTCTTTTATCTGCTAAAACCTCTTTTAAAGTATTGCCGTCTTCATCAATAGGTTTATCTATGCTCAAAAAGTAAGCTTCATTTCTCTTTTTCCGCATATAATTTAAAAGATGGAATTGGCACCCCTTTACAATATAAGAGTTATTAAGGCCTTCAGGAACCCCATTTTTAAAATTATCCCAAAGATAAATAGCTCCCTCCTGAAAAAGATCTTCTTCATCAAAAGCAAGATTATAGTTCTTTCGCGCGGTATAATGAACCATCGCCTTTAACCTTGGTAAAATTCTTTCATACAATTGATCAAAATCCATATCTCCTCCTGGCATAACCTTCCGTATTGTCAAAAGTTTAATTAAATTCCAAATAACAATTTCCAAATCCCAAATAAATTCCAATATTCAATAACCAAAATTCCAAAATAACATCAAAGAATATTGATATTCTTGAATATTGAAAAATTGGAATTTGGAGTTTATTTGTTATTTGGTACTTGGAATTTGTAATTTTCATACGAATTTTGACATTACCTAACCTTCGATTATGCCTGATTACACTAATTTAAGGCCGATTGCACAGATTAGTTTTTTCCCAATCTGTGTAATCAAGGCATCCGCAAGGATGTCTTTAAAATGAGAAAAGCGTTCCGCACCTAGCCTTACGCTGGCACAAAACGCCTTTGTTTAAAAAATAAAAAAGCCCTTCCTATCCTGCTTTGCCGCTAAAAAGGACGTCTTTATCCTAATTCTCTAACTTTGAGGGAAAGGCTTAACCCGCCAAAGGCGGATTTCGTTAAACACCTATATTAAGGTGCTCAAAAATAGAAAAAGCGTTCTTTCGAACGCTCCATCGTGCTCTTTCCTTGGTACTAACTCTGTACCTAATATGAAATATACCATACATAAAAATGTTTGTCAAATATTTTTTTGAGCCTTTATCCCCGAATTGGCCAGTAGATAATGTTACCTGAGCAAAAGCCAAGCAGAAAAAACCTACTATACCAATGCTGGGCGGTGATGAACTCTATATCCACGATGTCTCATGCGAACTACTACCAATTTAAGCCGGAGTTTTTTGTGCCTTATTTGATTTATGAGTTCTTGACCGTCTAAGGTTTAAGTAAAGCGTTTACTTTGCTTTTTATTGTATAATACAACAAGATGCTTGTCTTCAATCTCTAAAAAACTTTCCCCGCCTTCTCAAGCTTAACCTCTAAGCGGTGTGTTTCTTTTAAAAAGACGGCGGTAGGAGACGGATTCTTGGGGGAAGGTTTCAGTTACTGCTCGAATATCTTCTATGGTATAAAAAGCTTTTGGGTTAAAACGTTTAACTATATCAACTACTTCTGAAGTATCCCGCCTTTTAACTATGGTATAGACAATATTTACTTCTCCTGTGACTCCTTGTCCGCTAACTTTGGTAACGCGATAATTCTTCTGCCTTAAGAATTCAATTAATCGGCTTGCTTCATTACGGGTAATAATCCTTATAACCTCAACTCCAATCGCCAGCCTTTCTTCTAACAGCATACCCACCCATGTTCCCGTAGCAAAACCAGCGGCATAAGCGATAAAACAGACTGGATTAGAAAGATGAAGAAAGATCTGCCGAATAGCTAAAAGCCAAATGATTACCTGTATAAAGCCTAACAGTGGGGCAATATTCTTCTTACCCCGGCCTATAAGCAAAATACGCACAGTATCAAGAGATACATCCAAAATGCGGGCCGAAAAAATCAATAATGGTAAAATTACCCATTGAAACATAGCTTACTTCTCATTATAATACACAAAGTTGGTATTAAAAAACGTAACGGGCCTTTGAATCGTTACATTTGTTTTACAGATGAAATAAGCATTAGGACGCCTTTGCCGATTATCCATGCGGCAATAATGATTACCGCCGCAATGATAAATAGCTTTAAAGATCCTCCGCTTGATTTCAATGGATCATTCTTATCTTCCATATCTTCGCCCTCCTTTCTTGGAAAGGTTCTGTCAAAAGTTTTTACTCAACTATTTTATTTTGCTGCACACCCTACCAATAGGCCCAGCTATTACGTAAACATTCTTATTTCCCATACTGCAATATTATACCGCAAAAAAACACAAATAAAATAAAAAAGCCCAGCAAAAATCTGAGCTATTTTATTCATGGCTCCTCTTTCAGTTTTCAGTGCCTGACCCCGTTGTTACAATACTTTGCATTAGAATCTCTTGTTTTCTATGTCGCAAACATAGACAGGGTCAGGCCTCCACTTTAGAAATTATCTCCCTTACCACCTTCGCCAATTTTTTGTCATTATTCATCTGCCGTTTAAAATCAATTGCTGCCTTGCTTACCGCGGAAAATTTCATGTTAAATAATTCGCCTATCTG
>JBDRIY010000077.1:0-16301 GCA_043815445.1 Candidatus Omnitrophota bacterium | reverse complement strand
TCAGCGTATGATGACCCGGGCGCGTTTAAACTTTATGCGGTTGATGTCGGGCTTTTGCGCCGACTGGCCCTACTGGATCCGGTGTCGTTTGGTGAGGGCAATAGGTTGTTCTCGGAGTTTAAAGGGGCGCTCTCCGAGAACTATATTTTGCAAAGCCTTGCGGCTCAATATGAAGGTTTACCGAGATACTGGTCTTCCGGGGCGACAGCAGAGGTTGATTTTACTATTCAGCGTGGTAACGATATTCTTCCAATAGAAGTTAAGTCGGATGAAAATGTGCGAGGTAAGAGTTTCACCTTGTACAATCAAAAATATGCCCCATCGATTCGAGTGAGGTTTTCACTAAAGAATCTTAAAAAAGATAATAATCTTATTAATATCCCGCTGTTTTTGGCGGGTCATCTCGATAAATTTATTGACTTGGCGGTTAATGAGAAAAGGTGACGCGTGTTTTTTTGGTTACACAAAAAAACAGGAATTTGCCTGGCTGGCAGGCGCCGTTTACGGCGGCAGAAGGAATTAGGGAGACGGTTATGAGGGTGTCTATAAGTTATAATGTATAGTTATCTCAATATAAATACTATTTTATAATAATTAAGTTGACTTAAGTATATTAATAAGGTAATATTCAATTATGAAACGAAAAATAACCGCAAAGTTGTCTGAATGGAAGAATAGCAGTCGGCGCAAGCCTTTGCTTCTGTATGGGGCAAGACAAGTTGGGAAGACTTATGTTATTAATGAGTTCGGCCGGAACAATTATGAGAATGTTATTTATGTTAATTTTGAAATTAATCTAACTGTCGCGGCTGATTTTAATAATGATATTTCGCCGGAAAATATTGTCAATTGTTTGGAGATATTCTATAAACAAAAAATAGTTCCGGGTAAAACTCTTATTTTTTTTGATGAGGTTCAATCTTGTGAGCGGGCGTTGACATCATTAAAGTATTTTTGTGAAAGTGCCCCTGAATATCATCTGATTGCGGCGGGAAGCCTTTTAGGTGTTGCGCTTAATCGTGAGAAATTTTCTTTTCCTGTTGGCAAGGTGAACTTGTTTCATTTGTACTCTATGGATTTTGAAGAGTTTTTATGGGCCGTAGGCAGGGAACAGTTGGTAGATGAAATACGAGGCTGCTATACGGAGAACAATTCTTTAGCTCCTATGCTTCATGACGCGGCCCTTCGTTTATACAAAGAATATTTAATTGTCGGCGGGATGCCCGCTGTTGTGAATGAGTACTGTGAAAATCAAAGGCTATTAGACGCGGCTAATGCTCAAGAGCTTATCGTTAATACTTATATAGCGGATATGGCAAAGTATGCTACGCCCGCGGAAACGACAAAAATTATGGCAGCTTTTCAATCGATTCCCGCGCAGTTAGCCAAGGATAATCGGAAATTTCAATATAAGGTTATTCATCGAGGCGGTTCTGCTTCAATATTTGGAGCATCGATTGATTGGTTGTGTTTTACAGGGCTAGTTGTTAAATGTAATAAGGTTGAACACGGATATATGCCTCTGGCGGCTTATCAGGATTTATCAAGTTTTAAACTGTATATGGGGGATGTAGGATTACTGACTTTAAAGTCGGGGATGTCAACACATGATATTTTAACGCCTACTGAGACACATAATACTTTTATCGGAGCGATTGTTGAGAATTATGTGGCCGATCAGCTACGCGTTAATTGGAGTGAACTTTATTATTGGGATTCCGCCCATACCGCTGAAATAGATTTTATAATTCAAGGCCAGGATGAAATCATCCCTGTAGAAGTTAAATCGAGTTTTCACACTCGGTCTAGGAGTTTGTCAGTATATAAAGAAAAGTATGCCCCTCCATACGCGATAAGGATATCCGCGAAGAATTTTGGATTCGAGAATAATATAAAGTCTGTTCCGCTATACGCGGTGTTTTGTATAATGAATAGGGACACATCAGTTACATAGTTAGGGGTAGCAATTTAGGATGTACTTAATAATTGATTTAGAAGCTGCTTGCCGCTAAGAGTGATATAGAAAATATTATTTTTTGTTCTTGGGGCTATTACGATAAAAAGCAGTTAATCAAGGATTGCGAGGCTCATAATGTGAAATATCCTTTCTTAGAACATAGAAGCTTAAAACATGAATTCGCTGAGAAAAGACAGCATAAACCCATAGGGATGAAAAAAACTCTCCAAATTTGCGGAATTGAGCTGGAAGGAGTTCATCATCGTGCTCTTGATGATAGTAAAAATATCGCCAAAATATTTACCCATGAAAAAATGGCTTGATTTTATGTTTAATTGTCGGCTTACACTGATAAAGGCCGGATTTATCGAAAATATTGAAAAATTTGATAATAATTAGGCAAGAACAGAGTATATTCCAAATTAGTTAAACTATTGCGGAGGTTGTTCCAAAAAGATAAAAAGAGAAGCCGGCATTAAGAGTTATTGGAGGTGATATGAATATGATAATGAGTGATTTTCCTAAATTACAGTGCCCTTTTATCCGCCAGACTTTTAAAGTTAATAGTGGACAATTTAAAGAGTCTCGGGCTCAGTTTAATTTAAGGTCGCCGGAGGTATATTTAGCGGTAGATAGAATAAATCCCGGTTATGAATGGGTGTTTGAGGATGAGGCAACCATTGCTGTAGAAAAGCTCAACGGCACCAATATAAAGATTAAAACTGAAGCTGGCCGGTTAACTGCTGTGCAGAATAGAAAAAATGTTATTGACCCTTTAGAAATTATGGGAGGAAAAGGGTTTATTATGGAAGGTTTATTTCAGGCTATAGATAAAGGGTATGTTCAAAAAGACGGCGAACAGGCTGGAGAGTTAATTGGGCCGAAAGTACAGGCTAACCCCTATAAACTTAATTTTCATCTCTGGTATTCTTTTGATAAAGCTATATCTAGTTTACAATATAAGTCTTTTCTTGAGCATGAACGTAATTTTGATAATTGGAGTTCTTGGTTTAAGGATTGGTTATTTTCCCGATTTTACACCAAACAAACCGCTAAATTTGCTAAAGGCGATAAAGTTTTTGCCGAAGGAGTAGTTTTTTATAATTTGAAGCGAAAATCTCAAGGTAAAGTATGGAGGGCAAAACTACGCCGAGATATGTTTAGCTGGTATTATCAGGGGATAGATATTTATGATTATGATAAAAGTGGCTGTGACACCGTTGAAAATCAGGAGAAATTTGATTAAAAAAGAGGTGCCTCGCTGTTTAATGTCAAGACTATTTTCAAGTATACTTGAAAATAGTCTTGACTATATTCAAGTAGGGTGTAATATAATAATATGCTAAAAAGAGAATTGTATATTGCCCTATGGGAATCTTTGTCGTCTGAAAAGCAGATGGTTTTTTTAAGCGGCCCCAGACAGGTGGGAAAAACCACGCTTGCTAAAACTATCGCGAAGAGTTATTCCAACAAATATTATTTTAATTGGGATATCATTTCTAATAAAAAATTATTGATTAAAGATCCCGCATTTTTTCAACATATGAACAGAGTTAATTCTTCAAAACCTATAGTTATGCTGGATGAGATACATAAATACAGACAATGGAAAAATTATTTAAAGGGTATATACGATGAATTTAAAAATGAGTATGTTTTTCTTATTTCCTGTAGCGGCCGGCTCAATACCTACCAAAAAGGAGGGGATTCTCTTGCTGGAAGGTATTTTCAATTTCGCCTTTTTCCGCTTACTATAGCAGAATTAAGCAGAGAAAATAGAGATTTCAATGATTTTATAAGTAATCCGCTAAAAGATTTTAATGTAAACAGAAATCAATCCACAAAGAAAATGTGGAATGCTCTTTTTAACACAGGAGGTTTCCCGGAGCCTTTTGTGAAAGGAACAAAAACATTTCTGACTAAATGGTCTTTAAACTATTATCATCAGATTATTCGGGAAGATATTAGAGACATGTCGGACATAAGAAGGATTGACTCTGTTGATTTACTTTTTTCTTTACTGCCGTCAAAAGTAGGAGGCCTTTTATCTATTAACAGCCTTTCGCGGGATATCCAGACAGCATTCGACAGCATAAAGAATTGGCTGACATTGTTTGAATCTTTTTACCTTATTTTTAGAATATCTCCATGGACAAAGAAGGTAACCAGATCGATTTTAAAGGAGAAAAAGCTTTATCTTTTTAATTATACTGAGATTAAGGACAAAGGGAGCATGTTTGAGAATATGGTTGCCGTTGAATTGTTTAGGGCTATAAATAATTGGAATGATTACGGGCTTGGAAAGTTTACTTTACATTTTATAAGAAACAAAGAAAAAGAAGAGGTTGACTTTCTTGTAGCGGATAACAACAAGCCTATTTTACTCGTGGAAACAAAATTTTCAGATGAAACAGTTTCTAAAAGCCTGCTGCAATTTCAAAATAATTTGAATATTCCTACTGTCCAGCTTGTTAATAACGAAAATGTTTATAAGCATTTTAAGAATGGCAATAATGATATATTGGTTGTAACTGCTCACCAGTGGTTATCATCACTTCCTTAAGATAATATTTTACCGCGCGAAAAATTACTATGAAAGAAGTGAAAGAAAAATTTTCAATTCTTATTCCAGTTCATAATGAAGCTCAGAATATAATTCTTAATTTAAAAGAGGTTGAAAAAACTCTGGATAATTTGGGCTGTAAATATGAGATTGTTGTTATTGACGATGGTTCAAGTGATGATTCTTATCAGGTATTAAAGGGTTTAGAAAAAGAGATTTCCAGCCTTATTATTCAGAAAAATTCCCAAAATTTCGGCAAGGGCAGGGCTTTAAAAAAGGCTTTTAAATATGCTAGCGGAGATATAATCGTTTGGCTGGACGCTGATTTAGACCTTCATCCATTTCAGATAAAAACGCTTTATGATATTATGATTTTAGATGATGTTGATATAGTGATTGGCTCAAAAATGCACCCTAACTCAAAGGTGGATTATCCTTTCCACCGTAAGATTATTAGTTTAGGTTATTATTTTATTATTCGTTTTCTTTTTAATATGCCTTGCCATGATACCCAAACCGGAATTAAGATGTTCAAAAGAGAGGTACTTGAAGAAGTCTTTCCCCGAATTTTAGTAAAACAGTTTGCTTTTGATTTAGAGGTTTTAGTAAACGCTTACCACTTAGGTTTTAAGCTTGCTGAGGCACCGATAGTTTTAGAAAACAAACGTCAGTGTTATCCAATCGTAAGCGTAGGCTCAATAAAAAAAACTTTGCTTGATACCATGGCAATATGGTATAGGATGTATATTTTAAAATATTATGACCGTATCGATCATTATCGCCGTAAAGGCCTACTGCGGGAATTTAAAAGAGTGCGTAAGTGAGTGTTTAAAGTTAAGCTTGGGTTCTGAGGATTATGAGATATTAATCTTACCGGATTCGTTCTTTTCTAAGGAAGGAGTTTTTTCTTCTTTAAACATAAATATAATACCTACTAAGAATATCGCTCCGCCTGCTAAAAGAGATTTAGGCGCTAAGTTTGCTAAAGGCGAAATACTCGCTTTTTTAGATGATGATGCTTATCCGGCTAAAGAATGGCTTAAAGAAGCGATTAAAATATTTGAAGAAGATGAAAACATCGGCTGTGTTTGCGGGCCGGCAATAACTCCTCAAAGCGATTCTTTAAGGCAGAAAGCAAGCGGCTTGACATACAGTTCATTATTTGTTTCCGGAAACCATAGTTTTCGTTATATTCCTAAATCAAGAAGAGGAGTTTTTGACTTTCCCAGCTGTAATTTTTTAATAAGAAAAGAGTTATTTGAAAAAATAGGCGGATTTGATAAACCGTATTGGCCGGGAGAAGATACATTTTTATGTTTAAAAGTATTAGAAACCGGCAAAAAAATGGTTTACGATCCCAAAGTATTGGTTTATCATCATCATCGCCGCGCTTTATTCAAGAAGCATCTTGGCCAAATTAAAAATTATGCTTTGCATAGAGGATATTTTGCTAAAAAATACCCTGAAACGTCGTTTAAGATTGAATATTTTATACCAAGTGTTTTTACCTCGGGGGTTATAGCGGGCGGCATTTTAAGTTTATTTTCCTCTTTAATTAGGGCTCTCTACTTATTTTTATTGTTTTTATATTTTATAGCTATCGATCTAAATAGCTATTTACTTTCCTGGAAAGAAAAAGAATCTTTTTTAAATAAAATTAAACTAAAATTTCTAACAATATCAGGTATATCCCTAACTCATATTATTTACGGAACATATTTCATCAAAGGTTTATTTGCCTCTAAAATGCCTGAAGAGGAGTAATGAAAATAGTAATTTGCTTTCTGCCGCTTAGTTCTGAAAAAGGTTTTCCTACATTAGGGCAAAACCGCCAGTTTCAATATTTTAAGAAACCTACTTATATTTATCCTGTTGTTCCAGCCTGCGCCGCGACTCTTCTTAAGAAAAATGGCTTTGATGTGGTTTGGTTTGATTGTATTGCCGAAGACATATCCCGCGAGAAATTCTTTAATACCATTAAAAAAGAAGCCCCGGATTTAATCGCCATGGAAGTGAAAACACCAGTGATTAAACAAGAATGGAGGATTGTCAATGAATTAAAACAACTGGCAACCGGCAACTGGCAACCGGTAATTGTATTATTCGGCGACCACGTGACAGCTTTACCTCAAGAATCTTTTGAAAACTCCAAAGTTGACTATATTTTAACCGGCGGCGACTATGATTTTCTCCTTCTTAACCTCTGTAATAATTTAAGAAATTCCCATGCCCCATGCCCCATGTCCTATGCGCGATTGGAGCCTGGAATCTGGTATAGAGAAAATAACCAAGTTAATAATACCGGCAAATTTAAACTAAACCACGATTTAAATACATTACCTTTTATTGACCGGGATTTAACCAAATGGGAGCTTTACGCTTATAAAAACGGGAATTATTGCCGCACTCCCGGAACTTATATTATGAGCGCTAGGGATTGCTGGTGGAATAAATGTGAATTCTGTTCCTGGCCTCAACTTTACCCTCAGTTTAGAACCCGAAGCCCGGAAAATGTTTTAGACGAAATTGAACAGCTTGTTAATAAATATAAAATTAGAGAAATTATGGATGATTCCGGAACATTACCGGTTGGAGAATGGTTAAAGGATTTTTGCCGGGGAATGATTGAGAGAGGCTTAAACAAAAAAGTTAATCTTGATTGCAATATGCGGTTTGGGGCAGTTAATTTTGAAGGTTATAAGCTAATGAAAAAGGCTGGATTTAGGTTTCTTCTTTTTGGCTTAGAATCCGCGAACCAGAAAACTTTAGATAGAATTAATAAAGGTGTTCAAATAGAGACAATCATTCAATCCTGCAAAGAAGCAAGGCAAGCCGGCCTTTATCCGCATATAACTTTAATGTTTGGGTATCCTTGGGAAAGCTATGAAGACGCTGAAAAAACTTTAGAACTGGGAAAGTGGCTTCTTAAAAAAGATTATGCTTATACAATGCAGGCAACAGTAGTAATTCCTTATCCGGGAACGCCTTTATTCGAAAAGTGTAAGAATAATGATTTGCTTTACACCTTAAATTGGGCTGATTATGATATGAAAAATCCTATAATGAAGCTTAGCTTTGAACCTAAAGAATTAATGAAACTTGTCCAAAATATGTATTCAGTAAGTTTTAGCCCTGAATTTATCTTTCGTAAAATTTTAAGCATACGCGGTGTTGATGATATTAGGTATTTTGGTAGAGGGTTTTTGAAAGTTTTGGGGCATATACTGGATTTTGAAAAGAAAAATTAAAAATAACCAAACACCAAGATACAATAACCAAATAATAACTAATATTCAAATTCCAATAATCAAACGAAAACTGGGAAAAGAGAATTGTTTGGTAATTGGTTATTGGTGATTGGTATTTGTTTGTATCTTGTATCTTGGTTATTGGTTATTAAAAATTTATGAATTTAAAAATCAACTTTAAAAAGCTATTCAAGGATGATTTGATTAAGCATACCATCATAGTCTTTGCCGGGTCTATTTTGGCAGGTGTTTTTAATTTGGCTTACCATCTTGTTTCAGTAAGGCTTCTTACCCCGCAGGATTATGGAACATTTAACGCTTTGATTTCTTTTGTAATGTTTACTTCTATGGCGGTTTCCCCTTTAGGCACAACTTTAACTCGATTTTTTACCGAATATATTGCTAAAAAAGATTTTGCCAAGATAGTTTTTGTATTTAATAAGCTTATAAAAAGGTTATTTATCGCCGCCTGTTTAACCGCGGCGCTATTCTTTATAGTTTCTCCTTTTTTGGCGGGATTCCTTAAAACTAAAACTTTATATATTTTTATCTGCGGAGGAGCAACCGTAATAGGTTTATTCTCTCCGCCGCTTATATCTGTTTTTCAGAGTTTTCAAAAATTCGCGGTTTATTCTTTCATAGGCATTATCGCTTCTTTGGGAAAATTAATTCTCGGCGGTATTTTAATGTTTCTGGGCTGGAGAGTTTTAGGCAGCTTGTCAGGATTTCTTGCCGGAGCAATACTGCCTATTATTGCCGCTTTATGTTTTATTAAAGGAGTTTTTAAAAAGGAAATAGGGCATATAGATGAAAAAGCTTATATTCCGATAAATCTAACGCCTATATTCAAATATTTCTTTCCCGTGTCTGTTGTTATGTTTTCTTTTACTGCCATTACTACTGTTGACGTTGTATTGGTCAAACACTTTTTTTCTCCTTTGCAGGCCGGCTATTATTCCATAGCTCAGATGGTTGGAAAAATCGCTTTGTTTTTGCCTTCGGCTTTGGCCATTGTCCTTTTACCTAAAAGCACAAAAGCCCATGTAACCAATGGGTCTTCAACAAAGCTTCTTTACAAGTCGCTTTTTTTAGCCGGAATATGCGGTTTTCTATGGACAGTTTTTGCCTTTATATTTCCTGATTTCCTTTTAAATGTCCTTACCGGAAAGCTTAATCCTATAAGTAGTAGGTTAGTAGGATTATTTTCTCTGACAATGAGTTTTTACGCTCTTTGCTGGATAGTAATTAATTATCTTTTAGCAACCCATAACTTGAAATTTGTCCTGCCTCTTTTAGTCATAACCATTCTGGAAACAGCTGCTATTTATAATTGCCATTCCAGCTTCATTATGATACTATATATACTTTTAATCTCCTCAATAGTCTCCCTATTTTGTTCGCTATTTGTGGTGAAGCATAGCGAAAGTAAAAGAAACTGAAATTTTATGCCTAATAAAGATTGTAATCATAAATGCGAAAAGTGATTTTTTTGACTAATTTTTTGATAATTTAGTCATTAAGCTAGCCGAAATCATAGGAATATAGTCAGAGGGGAGAACAAAAAAGATGAGAACAGCGTTAATTACCGGGTCCTGCGGCCTTATCGGGGCGCAAGCAGTGGAGTTTTTAGCTCAGAAGGATTTTAAGGTGGTAGGCATTGATAATGATATGCGGGCTTACTTTTTTGGCAAAGACGCTAGTACAAAGGAGAATGAGGAGTATTTAGCGGGGTGCTTTAAAGATAAATATATTCATTGGAATATAGATATTCGTGATAAAGAAAAAGTTGAAGAGGTTTTTAAAAAATATTCTTTTGATTTAATAATTCATACCGCGGCCCAGCCGTCTCATGACTGGGCAGCTAAACAGCCTTTCACTGATTTTGAAGTTAACGCTAACGGAACCTTGAATTTGTTAGAAAATTTCCGAAAATATTGCCCGCAAGCTGTATTTATATTTACTTCCACAAATAAAGTTTACGGTGATACTCCTAACAATTTACCCTTAATAGAACAGGAAAGCCGTTGGGAATTGCCGCCCGAACACTACTTTTATAAGGGCATAGATGAAACTATGTCAATTGACAGCTCAACCCACAGCCTTTTTGGCGTTTCTAAAGTTGCCGCTGACCTTTTAGTTCAGGAATATGGCAGGTATTTTGGTTTGAAAACAGCTTGTTTTAGGGGCGGGTGTTTAACTGGGCCGCTTCATCAAGGAGCTGAGCTTCACGGATTTTTAGCTTATTTGGCAAAGTGTGTTTCAACCGGCAGGCCTTATACTATTTATGGTTATAAAGGCAAGCAGGTTAGGGATAATATTCACTCTTATGATTTAGTGAATGCTTTTTGGTATTTTTATCAAAATCCCAAGGTTGGAGAGGTTTATAATATGGGAGGAAGCCGGCATTCTAATGTTTCAATGAACGAAGCAATTACTTATTTTGAAAAAGCTTTTAACAAAAAAGCTCAAATAGTGTATTCAGAGAAAAACCGCGTTGGCGATCATATCTGGTATATATCTGATGTAAGCAAATTCAAATCCCATTATCCAGATTGGAATTATACTTATGATATTTATAGGACGATGGATGAGATATGTATAAAGGAAAAGTTAAATTTTAAAAGTATCACGTCACACGTATCACGTCACACGTATCACGTCACACGTCTTTTTAAGAAGTTATTTTAAAACGTGTTACGTGTTACCTGATACGTGATACGGAAGGTTAAGCTAATTAGAAATCAAAATTATGAAATTTAATTACAAAAATATATTAATTACCGGCGGATGCGGGTTCGTAGGAAGCAACTTAGCGGTTTCTCTAAAACAAAAGTATCCGTCCATAAAAATTATCGCTTTGGATAATTTAAAACGGCGCGGTTCGGAGTTTAATATTCGCCGGCTTAAAGAAAAAGGCATTGAGTTTGTTCATGGCGATATACGAAACCCTGAAGACTTAGATTTAGGCCTTGAAATTAACCTGCTCATTGAATGTTCAGCTGAACCTTTAGTTCTTAGCGGATTTAATGAAAGCCCGCGTTATATTATTAATACAAATCTTATTGGTTCAGTCAATTGCTTTGAGCTGGCAAGAAAACATAAAGCCGATATTATATTTTTCTCAACCAGCAGGGTTTATCCTCATAACTTAATTAATAACCTTAAAATAGATGAAGAAGAAACCCGTTTTAAATGGCGTAACGGGCAAAATTTTAAAGGTTGGTCTCAAGAGGGAGTTGATGTTGATTTTCCTCTGGAAGGAGCGCGATCAATGTATGGAGCGACAAAGCTATGCTCAGAGCTTATACTTCAGGAATATATGGATATGTATGGAGTTCGGGCAGTAATCAACCGCTGCGGAGTTATAGCCGGGCCTTGGCAATTCGGTAAGGTTGATCAAGGGGTATTTACTTTATGGATGCTGGCGCATTATTTTAAAAAACCTCTTAGCTATATCGGCTATGGCGGAAAAGGCAAACAGGTTCGTGACCTTCTTCATATAGACGACCTTTTTGATTTAATAGATTTGCAAATTAACTCAATGGATAAGGTAAGCGGAAAGATTTACAACGCCGGCGGCGGAAAGCAAATGAGCCTTTCTCTACTTGAAACTACAAAGTTATGCCAAAAAGTCGGCGGGAATAAGATAGATATTACTTCCGTGAAAAAAACTCGCCCCGCGGATCTCGCGATTTATATAACCGATAATCAAAAAGTAAACAGCGAGTTAGGCTGGAAGCCTAAAAAAATTCCTCAAAATATCTTGGAAGATACTTACGAGTGGATTAGAAACAACGAAGCTAAATTAACACAGATTTTTTAATAAATGACCCTGTTGTAAAATAGACGATACTGTCAAAAGTTCTATGAGTAAAAGGATAGATAAATGAGTGTTTTGTCATTGCGAGGAGCGATAGTGACGAAGCAATCTTTGAGTGTCATTCCCGCGAAAGCGGGAATCTGAATTCTATTGTCTATCCTGAAGTGTTATATATGGCGTTATCCCCGCGAAAGCGGGGATCCAAAATGTTCCCCACACGCGTGGGGATGAAACGATAAGTCATCCCCGCGAAAGCGGGGATCTATAATTAAAGTTAGATTTTAATGTTGATTTCAGTTATAATTACAACGAAAAATGAAGAAAAAAATATAGAGAACTGTTTGAATTCGGTTGTCAAGCAGTCATACCCTCAAGACAATATAGAAATAATAGTTGTTGATAATAATTCTGCGGATAAAACTAAAGAATTTGCTCTTTGTTATACTGATAAAGTATATAATTTCGGGCCGGAACGTTCCGCGCAAAGAAATTTTGGAGTAGAAAAATCAAGCGGAGAATATTTTTTATATTTAGACGCGGATATGGCGCTTAGTGAAAACGTGGTTAAGGATTGTGTTGATAAAGTAAAAAATAACCCGGAAATAATCGCTCTTTATATTTCAGAGGTAATTACGGGAAAAAGTTTTTTCAGTAAAGTTAGAAAATTTGAAAGAAGTTTTTACGATGGGACCGTTATAGACTGCGCGCGTTTTATTAAAAAAGAGCCGTTTAACAGAGTTGGAGGCTTTGACGAGAATTTAACCGGGCCTGAAGATTGGGACTTGGATAAAAAGTTAAGAAATATCGGAAAGTTAAGCTTAAGCACAACTCCGCTTTACCATAATGAATCGGAGTTTAACTTAAAAAAGTATCTAAGCAAAAAAGCTTATTATTCCGGAAAGTTTGGCGATTACATAGCTAAATGGGGCGGTAACGATCCGGATATAAAAAAGCAGTTCGGCGTAAACTACAGGTTTTTCGGAGTTTTTATTGAAGATAAGAAGTGGAGAAAAGTAATCGCGCATCCAATTCTGACAATAGGCATCTTTATTTTTAGATTTTTAGTAGGTATAAATTATTTAGCGGTTAAATTTAATAAAAGTTGATAAGGAGGCAAAATGATAGATAGTAAACAGAAATTAAAAAAACTAAATATCGGCTCCGGGCCTCACGGAAAGCCGGATTGGATTAATTTAGATTGGGGAATCTTGCCGTTTTTGAGTAAAATGCCATGGATAGGTAATTTAATTTTAAAATTGGGCTTGCTTCCTCGAGACTATCCAACTGTCTGGCAGAGCCGGCCGAAATTGCGGGATTGCCGCAAAAAGCTTCCTTTTCTGACATCTTCGGTTGACTATATCTATACTTCACATTTCTTAGAGCATCTTTATCGTTATCAAGCAATAAAATTACTTGCTGAATGCAAAAGAGTTTTACATCCGGGAGGGATATTGAGGATATCCGTGCCTGATTTAAAAATTCTTATAGAAAAACACTTGAAAAATGATTTAGAGTTTTTTAAAGATCAATGCGGCAGCAAATCTGATGTTTTCCTTGAAGACATCTCGGATTTATTTAATCAGTATTTTTACGGTTATGATTGTTGGCGTGAACCAAACCTATTACATAAATTACATCGTAAATTCATTCGCGGGCATTGTTGGATGTGGACTTATGAATCTTTAAGTAATATTCTTCGAGAAGCCGGCTTTACGGATATTCGTAATTGTCAGCCTGGTTCCGGAAGAGTCCCTGATATTGATTTTTTAGATATACATAGAGATAGCAGCCTTTTTGTTGAGGCTTCTTTTTAAGAGGCCGGCGGGATGGAATAGAACAAATAGATAAAAATATGAGTAAAGAAAAAATTTTAGCAATTTACCCGGGCCATAACGCCACAGTAGGTTTATTTGAAGAAGGGGCGGACCCCGTTGTTATTCAGGAAGAAAAACTTACCAATATTAAAAATTATATCGGCGCTCCCGAAAAATCCATAAGTTATTTTTCTAAAAAGCTGGGTAAAGGCTTCAAGGATATAGTAAGTTTTCCTAATTCTATGGAAAATATGCTGTTTCTATTTTTGCCGGATAAAAAATATTTTATTGAAGAAGCTTCGCAAGGCGGATTAAGAAAAGTCTGGAATTATTTGGAATATAAAGTCGGTTGGCGCAGTCCGGTTGTTAAAGACTTAATGCTTAAAATTCGAAATTATCTTCTTGAAAAAGCCGTATCCCCGAAGTGTAAAAAAGTTTTCGAAGCTCTTTTGAACAAAAAGTTTTCCATTGAAGCTTCAAAGATAAAGTATATTGACCATCATACTTGCCACGCGCTCTCGCCCGTTGCTTTTTACAATTTAAAAGAAAAAAAAGATAAATTTTTGCTGTTTTCAATGGATGGGGCAGGAGATATGGCTTTTGCTAAAATTTTCATCTATGATTCAACTAACGGAAAGGATGAATTTTCTTTACTGTCTTCATCGGGGTTTGAAGCGTCACTGGGGCTTTTATATTCAGAAGTAACTAAGTTTTTAGGTATGAAGCCTAATGAGCATGAGTATAAAGTTATGGGCTTGGCGGCGTTTGTAAATGACCCTAAATATTATTCCAAGGCTTACGATAAATTAAAAGATTTGGTTTGGCTGGATAAAGAAACCCTGACTTTTAAATCCAGGATAAACCTTAATATAGCTTATAATTATCTTAAAGACAACCTTATCGGCGTAAGGTTTGATAATATTTCGGCCGCGGTTCAAAAACTTGTAGAGAATTACGTTAATGAGTGGATTCAGACGGCAATAGAAAAAACCGGAATTAGAAAAATAGCCTGCAGCGGAGGAGTATTTTTAAACGTTAAAATGAATAAGATAATTCTTGAGAATCCCGCTGTTGAAGAGGTTTATTTTATGCCTTCCAGCGGCGACGAGAGCGCGGTTTTCGGGGCTTCTTATCTTCAGGCTATAGAAAAAGGCATTAACTTTCATTCGCCCAAAAGTATGTATTTGGGTATGGAGTACAGCGGTAAAGAGGCAGAAAAGTTTTTAAAAGAAAAAGGTTATTTTGATAAGTATAAAGTTGAGTATGTTGAGGATATAGAAAAAATAACAGCCCAGCTTCTTGCTTCTAAGTAGGTAGTAGCCAGATTTAAGGGAAAATGCGAGTTTGGGGCAAGAGCTTTGGGACACCGCTCAATTTTGGGAAACCCTTCGGACATAAGAAGTTTTTATAAAGTTAACGATATGATTAAGATGAGAGATTTCTGGATGCCATTTGCTCCTTCAATTTTGGAGGAGTGGGCGCCTAAGTATATTAAGAATTGGAACTTTTTAAAAAACAAAGTATTAGATTCGTCGCGTTTTATGATAATCGCTTTTGATTCAACCGAGCTTGCTCAGGATCATCTTTTAGCGGCTATTCACCCTAAAGATAAAACTCTGCGGCCGCAGGTTGTAAACGAGGGTGTAGATAAAGAGTACTATAAACTTATAAAATATTTTGAAGGCTTAACCGCGATAGGCGGAGTTTTAAATACCAGTTTAAATATGCACGGTTATCCCTTGGTAGGAACCTTGGAGCAAGCAGTATTTACCTTTGATAATTCCGGCTTGGAGTATATGACGATTGAGAATTTTTTGATATCAAAAAAGGCAAAGGTATGAACAACAAGGGAATATTGGTTTTAACGCCGTTTTTTTCTCCCAACACCGGCGGAGTTGAAACTCATTTAGACGATTTAACTGAATATCTAACTAAAAAAGATTACCGGGTTTATGTGTTAACTTATCAGCCATTGATGAGCGGCATCCAAGCTCAAAGCATAGAGAAGAGGCCGAACTTAGAAATTAGAAGAATAAGCTGGTTTCGGGGGCTATTTAATAAACTTGAGCCTTATCCGGCGCTGCAATTTCTTTATTTGACGCCCCGGCTGGTTGCGGCGGTTATCGGGTTTATGCTAAAACATAAAAACGATATTGATGTTATCCACGCTCAAGGCATTAGCGCGGCTTTCGCGGTAAGAATAGCAAATTTTTTCTTTAAAAAAAGGGCGATAGTAAGCACCCATGCCGTGTATGGGTGGCTATATAACGTTAATAAAGGTTCTTTTTTTACTAAAGTAATAAAATGGGTGTTTAGCGGTTTTGACCGCGTGCTTACGCTTTCCGAGCAGTCAAGAAGTGAATGGATTAAGATTGGAATAAATCCTGAAAAGGTAACTACTTACCGTTATTGGGTTAATCAGGAGTTATTTAAGCCTTTAGATAAAAACTTAGCTAAAGAAAAGTTAGGTTATAAAGGCAAACACGTAGTTTTATTTACGGGAAGGCTTATAAAAGCCAAAGGCGTTTTTACTTTGATTGAGGCCGCGAAAAAGAATAAAGATAAAATTTTTGTTTTTATCGGCGAAGGCCCGCTTTCGAAAAAAGTAAATGAAGCAGCTAAAAAAGAGGATAATATTAGTTTTATAGGCAGAGTAAAGAATACTAATTTGCCTCCTTACTATAATGCCGCGGACATTATAGCTATGCCTTCGCAGTATGAAGAGGGTTACGGCAGAGTTATCTTAGAGGCTTTATCCTGCGGCACTCCGGTAATCGCTTCTAACCGCGGAGGAATCAAAGAAGTATTAACCGGTTCTGTAGGGATGTTAATTGAGCCTGTTGAAGAAGAAATAACCAAAGCGTTAAAAGAAATTAGCTTAAAAGAGCTTTCTAAAAAC